>CAISOG010000001.1 GCA_903887035.1 uncultured Holosporaceae bacterium
AAGAAAATTTCTAAGGAGGATTATCAAGAAATCATTTTAAACCAAAATCTTACACCCCGCAAAAACCTCAACTGGCTTACCCCACTTGAGGCCTTTACCCAAAATATCCACCTTGTTGCACTTCAAACTTGAATTCAGCATTCCACATTGGAACAACTATAATGGCCTAGGCGAAGGGAAATGGCGGGGGATGATGGCAAGGGCAGGTGGCCAATCTTTGCGAAAAGCGCGGGGGATAGCCCTATTGGCGGTAGCGGCGCTGCTGCTGCACATGCTGTTGCCCTTCTATGCGTACTACCCGTCGCCAATCGGCCAAGGCCGCCCCGATTCACTAAGCCAGAATCAACCGCCCGCCGCCCCCCTGTTCGGCGGTAAGGTGCTGATCTGCACCGCCGATGGGTTCAAGCTGATTGATCTATCCGCGTTGCAGGATAGGGCGGAACAGCCCACCAGTGGGCGGGATCCCGCAAAACCGCATCAGCCCTATCAATGCCCGCTGTGTTACGTTGCCGCCCACGGCCTGGCCACGCCGCCCGTAACGATGGCCGCTCTATCGCTGCCCAGCCTGTTTGAGGCATCCCTCGTTACGGTGCATGCCGACCATAGCCCTTTGGCGGGTGAAGCCCGTTGGTACCGATTGCGCACCCGTTCGCCGCCCGCCGCCATCGGCTAACAAAAAAACCTGCCATCCCTCTTTTGGATATTCCTGGCGAATTTTCCTGAAGGTGGGGTGGCCATCATTATCATCATTTCAAAGGAAAAGTTATGAAGCACTTTATTGGTGCGGGCGCCTTCGCGCTTGCTCTGTTGGCGGTCTCATCTGCACAAGCGGATGACCGCAAAACACCCACCGACCATGCCCCTATCGGGGTTGAGGGTGACCATTTGCATAAGAAGGGGGAGTGGATGGTCGGCTATGACTATGAACGATCCCGCACATCTGGCTATCGCTCTGGCACCAGTAAGGTCAGCAACGCCAGCGTGATGAAGGCCTATGGTGAGGCCGCTGTCGAAATGGATATGGAGATGCATATGGTTGAGGTGATGTATGGCATCACCGATGACCTCACGCTGATGATCATGCCCCAATATATGGTGATGGATATGACCCACCAATCGTCGCACGGCGGTGGGCATATCCACCAACACACCACCCAAGGTTTTGGCGATACCGAAGTCATGGGTCTTTACTCCCTCTACAAGAAGGAAGATGAAGCCAATCGACAGGCGGTGCATCTGAACCTGGGGCTCAGCCTGCCCACGGGGTCGATTGATGAAACCTTTATCGATCACCACGATAAGGTCTACAACCTGCCCTATCAGATGCAGTTTGGTAGCGGCACGGTGGATCCGATTATCGGCGCCACCTATAACGGGTCAGCGGGGCAATGGGCATGGGGCGCGCAAACCCTGAACACCATTCGCGTGGGGGAAAACAGCAAGGGTTATAGTCTGGGTAACGAATACACCGCGACGGGATGGATTGCCCGCAATGTCACCGACTTTGCTAGCCTTTCCCTGCGCCTGGATGGCGAACGGTGGGACGATGTGTCTGGCCGTAACACCAGCCTGCCTTTGAAGGCTATTGCCGGCGCAAATCCCAGTGAGCTGGATGGGGAACGGGTGATGGCCAATGTCGGGCTAAACCTGTTGGCGGGTGAAAATCTGGGGGTACTGGCGGGACAACGGCTGGCCGTGGAATTCGGCCTGCCCGCCTATCAGCGCTATTCAGGCGTGCAACCCGATATGGACTATCGCCTGCAATTGGCCTGGCAGTGGGCATTCTAGAGCGAAGATGCTCTAAGGCTCATCGTGATGGGGGGCTGCCATTTGGCGGCTCCCCATTGGCTACAGGCGGACAGCGGCGGTTGGCTTTTGGCAGAAACGGTTCGGGAAAACCCTAGCTATCCAGTTTCAACGCGGCGATGAAGGCGTCTTGGGGGATTTCGACTCGGCCAACTTGGCGCATCCGCTTTTTCCCCTCCTTTTGCTTATCCAACAGTTTGCGTTTGCGGCTGATGTCGCCGCCATAGCATTTGGCCAGCACGTCTTTGCGCAGCGCCTTAATGGTTTCGCGGGCAATGATCCGCCCGCCGATGGCCGCCTGTAGGGCGATGGGGAACATCTGGGCGGGGATAACATCCTTTAACTTGGCACACAGGGCGCGCCCGCGATGCTCCGAAGTGCTGCGGTGGGTAATCATGGCCAATGCGTCCAACGGCTCGCCATTGACCAGGATGCTGACCCGCACCAACTCACTGGCGGCATAGCCATCCAGGGCATAGTCAAAGCTGGCATAGCCACGGCTTAAGGATTTTAGGCGGTCATGAAAGTCAAACACCACCTCGGCCAGGGGCAGTCGATAAACCGCCATCGCCCGATTGCCGACATAGGTCAAATCAACCTGCACCCCGCGCCGTTCGGTGCACAGGGTCAACACCCCCCCCAGCTGTTCGGACAGGCAAAAGATGGTGGCCTTAATCCACGGCTCCTCCAACCGTTCCAGGCGGTTGCTGTCGGGCAGGTCGGCGGGGTTGCGAATCTCCATCATGCTGCCATCGTTCAAATAGGCGTGATAGACCACCGATGGCGCGGTGGCGATTAGATCCAGGTTGAATTCCCGCTCCAACCGTTCCTGCACAATTTCCATATGCAGCAGCCCCAAAAAGCCGCAACGAAAGCCAAAACCCAGCGCGATGGAGTTGTAAGGTTCATAGATTAGGCTGGAATCGTTGAGGGTCAGTTTATCCAGGCTTTCGCGCAGCTTTTCAAAATCGCCGCTGTCCACAGGGTACAGGCCGCAGAACACCACCGGCAACACCGCCTCAAACCCTGGCAACATGCTGGCCGCCGCCGCCTTATCATCGGTCAGGGTGTCGCCAACGCGACAATCGCGCAGGCTTTTGATGCCAGCGGTGACAAAACCGACCTCGCCAGGGTACAGCACCCCGGTGGACACCGCCTTTGGCGTGAAAAAGCCAATATCATCGGCAATCTGCACCGCGCCACTACCCATAAAGCGCAGCTTTTGCCCCTTACGCAGCACCCCCTGCTTCACCCGTACCAGGGCGACCACCCCGACATAGGCATCATACCAGCTGTCGATGACCAACGCCTGCAACGGCGCGTTTTCATCGCCAACAGGGGGCGGCAGGCGGGTAACCAACGCCTCCAACACCGCATCAATCCCCAACCCCGTCTTGGCGGAAATCAGCACCGCGTCATGGGCGTCCAGGCCGATAACATCCTCAATCTGCTGCTGCACCCGTGGCACATCGGCTGAGGGCAAATCGACCTTATTGATGACCGGCACAATCTCATGATTCTGATCCAACGCCTTATAAACATTGGCCAGCGTTTGCGCCTCCACCCCCTGCGCCGCATCAACCACCAGCAGCGATCCTTCGCAGGCGGCCAGGGCGCGGCTGACCTCATAGGAAAAATCGACATGGCCGGGGGTGTCGATAAGATTCAGCTGATAAACCTCCCCATCCTGCGCCTTATAGGCCAGGCGGGCGGTCTGCGCCTTAATGGTAATGCCCCGTTCCCGCTCAATTTCCAACGAGTCTAACACCTGCTCCTTCATTTCGCGCAGTTCCAGCCCGCCACAGTTTTGGATAAGGCGGTCGGCCAGCGTCGATTTGCCATGATCGATGTGGGCGATGATGGCAAAGTTGCGAATACGGGACAACGGCGTGTTGGATGGTTTGTTCATAACCGCTAATCTAAGGAACTGCCCCAATAAGGCAAGGGGACAATGCGATACTCC
>CAISOG010000002.1 GCA_903887035.1 uncultured Holosporaceae bacterium
ATGAGGCGGTGAAGCTGAGCCAGGATTATCGAAGATTTGACTTCCTTAGCCCCTGGGACGGTATGAACCACCTGTTGCCTGGTGATGAAAAGGCTGACCAGCCCGCCACCCAAAGCTCACCCCCTCCACCTTCTAGCAAAGCTGTATAGCCATGGCATCGTTAACCGAAGAACTGATTCCAGGCCTGCCCGCCAGTGAGCGCGCCTTTACCTTTAACTTTGGCCCCCAACACCCGGCCGCGCACGGCGTGTTGCGCCTGGTGATGGAATTGGATGGGGAGTTGGTGCAGCGGGTAGATCCCCACATCGGCTTTCTGCATCGTGGCACCGAAAAGCTGATTGAGCACAAAACCTATTTGCAGGCGATTCCCTATTTTGACCGCCTGGACTATGTCTCCCCGATGTGTCAGGAGCATGCCTTTGCCCTGGCGGTGGAAAAGCTGATGGGGATTGAGGTGCCGTTGCGCGGCCAATATATTCGGGTGCTGTTTGCCGAATTAACCCGCATTGCCAACCATTTGCTGAACATTACCACCTTTGCCCTGGACGTGGGGGCGATGACCCCCTTTCTGTGGGGGTTTGAGGAGCGGGAAATCATCATGGGCTTTTACGAGCGGGTTTGTGGTGCCCGCCTGCATGCCAATTATTTCCGCCCTGGCGGCGTGCATTTGGATTTACCCGATGGGTTAACCGACGATATTCTGGCTTTTTGCAAACGCCTGCCGCCCGTGCTGGACGACATCGAACGATTGCTAAACGATAACCGTATTTTTAAGCAGCGCACGGTGGATATTGGCGTGATTGACCGTGAGCAGGCCTTAGCCTGGGGCATGAGTGGCCCCGTGCTGCGTGCCAGCGGCCATGCCTGGGATCTACGCCGCACCCAACCCTATGACGTTTATGATCGGTTGGAATTCGATATTCCTGTCAGCGACGATGGCGACTGCTATGCCCGCTATCTGGTGCGAATGGCGGAGATGCGCCAAAGCCTTAGGATTGTGCAGCAGTGTGTGGAGCAGTTGCCCGCTGGCGCGGTGATGACCGACAACCATAAGGTGATTCCGCCAAAACGGGCAGACATGAAGCACTCGATGGAGGCCTTGATTCACCACTTTAAGCTGTATACCGAGGGGTACCATGTGCCCGCTGGCGAAACCTATACAGTGGTGGAGGCGCCCAAGGGGGAGTTTGGGGTGTTTCTGGTGGCAGATGAAAGCGTTCCGAATCGGCCGTGGCGATGCAAAATTAAGGCGCCAGGCTTTTTGTTTATGCAAATTTTGGGTCCCATCTCCAACGGTCACATGCTGGCCGATTTGGTGGCCATTTTAGGCAGTTTGGACGTGGTTTTTGGGGAGATTGATCGATGACAGCTGCACCAGCGTCAAATGTTGCTGAGCCAACATCCTTTGTCTTTAACGCCGACAATTTGGCCAAGGCCAAGGCGTTTGTGGCCAAATACCCCGCAGGGCGGCAGGCCAGCGCGGTTTTGCCACTGTTGGATCTGGCGCAACGGCAATCGGGAGGCTGGTTGCCACGGGTGGCGATTGAATATGTCGCCGATTTCCTAGCCATGCCCTATATGCGGGTGTTGGAGGTGGTCACGTTCTACACGATGTTTAAGCAGCAGCCGGTCGGCAAATACCTGTTGCAAATTTGCACCACCACCCCCTGCTGGCTACGCGGCAGTGATGCGGTGGTTAAGGCTTGCCGCGATAAATTGGGCATCGATTTTAATCAAACCACCAAAAACGGCCTGTTCACGATGGAGGAGGTGGAATGCCTGGGCGCCTGCGTCAACGCCCCTATGATCCAGGTTAATGATTGGTTTGTTGAGGATTTGGATGCGGAACGCACCACCGCCCTGTTGGATGCCCTTAGCCGTGGGGAGGATGTTCCTATCGGCAGCCAAATTGGCCGACAGGGCAGCGCGCCCGAGGGGATGGTGACGGCCAGTAGCCAAGCTGGGGATGTTTCGGCAAAGCCTGCTGAGCCTGCTGGCAAAACGGGGTTGGCCACCAAAAAAACCGCTTCCGCCAAAGCTGCCCCCAAAACATCTGCCAAAACCAGCCCCCAAAACCCTTCCTAGCCGCTAAGACCCAACCATGCTGAAACCCCAAGATCGCATTTTTTTGAATCTGTACGGCCAGGATGACTGGCGACTGGCGGGCGCACGCGCGCGCGGCATTTGGGATGATACCAAGGGGTTGTTGGCGCGTGGTCGTGACGCGATTATCGCGGAAATCAAAAATTCGGATCTGCGTGGGCGGGGCGGGGCGGGCTTTCCAACTGGCATGAAATGGTCGTTTATGCCTAAGGAGTCGGAGCGTCCGCACTATCTGGTGGTCAACGCCGACGAAAGCGAGCCTGGCACCTGCAAGGATCGTGACATCCTGCGCTTTGATCCCCATCTGCTGCTGGAAGGCTGCCTGATTGCCAGCTTCGCCATCGGCGCAAAGGCCTGTTACATATACATTCGTGGTGAGTACTACACCGAGGCCTTACACCTGCAACAGGCGATTGATGAGGCCTATGCGGCGGGATTAATCGGCAAAAATGCCTGCAAAAGCGGCTGGGACTGCGACATCGTCCTGCATCGTGGCGCGGGCGCCTATATTTGTGGGGAGGAGACGGCGCTGCTGGAAAGCCTGGAAGGGCGCAAGGGGCAACCGCGCCTGAAACCACCATTTCCCGCCAACGCTGGCCTGTATGGCTGTCCCAGCACCATCAACAATGTTGAAACCATTGCGGTCACGCCAACCATTTTGCGGCGGGGCGCAACCTGGTTTGCGGGGCTGGGGCAACCCAAAAACACGGGCAGCAAGATTTTTTGCATCTCTGGCCATGTCAACAAACCCTGCAATGTTGAAGAAGAAATGGGCATCCCCCTGCGCGATTTGATTGAAAAACATGCGGGCGGCGTGCGCGGCGGTTGGGACAATTTGTTGGCGGTTATCCCTGGCGGATCCTCAGTACCCCTGATCCCGCGTGAAATTTGCGACACCGTGTTGATGAATTTTGATAGCCTGAGGGAGGTGCGTAGCGGCCTGGGCACGGCGGCGGTAATTGTGATGGACAAATCCACCGACCTAATTCGCGCCATCGCCCGCCTATCCTATTTCTACAAACACGAAAGTTGTGGCCAATGCACCCCATGCCGTGAGGGGACGGGGTGGTTGTGGCGCATGATGGATCGGATCGCTAAGGGGCAGGCGGATTTAAGTGAGATTGACGTGTTGGAACAGGTGGCGGGGCAGATTGAGGGGCACACCATCTGCGCCTTTGGCGATGCGGCGGCCTGGCCGGTGCAGGGCTTGTTGCGCCATTTCCGCCCAATGGTTGAGCAACGGATTTTGCAGCAAGCCGCGCGGAACAGCAAAACGCCTAAACTGACTAAGGGGCGGGCGACGGCGGCCTAAGCAAGGTACCCTTAGCAATTGGCAGTTGAGCTTAGGGGGCAACCGCGCTAGATTAAGGCGACAATCTTTCAATTTCCCCAGATTATTGGGGAAGGGGTTATTCAGATGCCGAAATTAACCATCAATGGTGTTGAGATCGAGGTGCCTTTTGGCATCACGGTGATGCAGGCTTGTCAGCTGCAGGGTATTGAGATACCGCATTTTTGCTACCACGATCGGCTGGCGATTGCGGGGAATTGCCGTATGTGCCTGGTGGAGATGGAAAAATCGCCCAAACCGGTAGCCAGTTGCGCCATGCCGGTGGCCGATGGCATGGTTATTAGAACCGATAGTGAGCAGGTTAAAAAAGACCGTGCCGGGGTGATGGAATTTCTGTTAATCAACCACCCGCTGGATTGCCCCATCTGTGACCAGGGTGGTGAGTGTGATTTGCAGGATGAGGCAATGGCCTTTGGCTTTGACCGCAGCCGCTATCAGGAGCCTAAGCGGGCGGTGACCGATAAAAATATGGGGCCCTTGGTCAAAACCATCATGACCCGCTGCATCCACTGCACCCGTTGTGTGCGCTTTGCGACAGAGGTGGCGGGGATGTCGGAGCTGGGGGTGCTGAACCGTGGCGAAAAAATGGAAATTGCCACCTATGTGGAGCAGGCGGTTAATACCGAATTGTCGGGCAATATCGTGGATCTGTGCCCCGTTGGCGCGTTGACCAGCAAGCCCTATGCCTTTAAGGCGCGCCCGTGGG
>CAISOG010000003.1 GCA_903887035.1 uncultured Holosporaceae bacterium
CAGCCCAGGCGCACCGCATCCGCTACCGTTGCGTTGCAGGATTGGTCGGCAGCAGCTTTGTTGCGATACAGGCTGTTGGAACTGTTGATTTTCAGGATGGTTGGCACCGCCCCAACAAAGCTGGGTCCCGCGCATTCCAGCATCCCCAGGGGGACGGCAATCGCGCTGACCCCCGCGTCCACAGCAAATTTGAAGTGGTAGTGGGGGTCATAGCTAGGCGCATTGACTTCAAACGCCCGCCCCGGGCCATGCTCAAAACCCTGATCAATCGCATACACGATCATTCTGCCCGTGCCCGCCAATTTCCCGCTAGAAAGAATGCGCGCAATGTTGGTTTGCGTGCCCAGATTTTCGCTGGTGTAATCGTTCAACAGACGACGGACGGTTTGGCTGACGCGCATTGGCAACTCCTTAAGAATAAAGCGATAAAGGTGGGGGTAGGTTAAGAGGGATTGGCGGAATAGCCTTTAGGCGGCGGCGGCTTTTGAACCACCGCTGTTGGCGCTGGCCATAACCTTGCCCATGGCGGCGGCTGTATCCAACATGCGGTTGGAAAAGCCCCATTCGTTGTCGTACCAGGACAGAACCCGCACCAGTCGGTTATCCACCACCTGAGTTTGGGTCAGGTCAAAACAGCTGGAATGGCTGTTGTGGTTGAAATCGGTGGAAACCAACTGATCCTCCACCGCTTCCAACACACCCTGCAGGGTGCCATTGGCGGCGGCGATAATGGCCTTATTGACCTCCTCCACCGTGACATCACGGGGGGCGATAAACTTAAAGTCCACCACCGACACATTGGGGGTTGGCACGCGGATGGCGGTACCATCCAACTTGCCCTTCAGCTCTGGCAGCACCAGGCCAACGGCTTTCGCCGCACCCGTGGTGGAGGGGATCATCGATTGGGCAGCGGCACGGGCACGGCGCATATCGCTGTGCATGGTATCGACCAGGCGTTGATCGCCGGTGTAGCTGTGAATGGTGGTCATGTAGCCATGCACGATGCCGATGGCTTTTTGCAGCACGAAGGCAATCGGCGCCAGGCAGTTGGTGGTGCAGCTGGCGTTGGAAACCACCAGATGATCGTTGGTCAGCTTGTCATGGTTGACGCCGTACACCACGGTCAGGTCGGCACCGTCGGCGGGGGCAGACACCAACACGCGTTTCGCGCCAGCCTGCAAATGCAGGGCGGCATCGGCACGTTTGGTAAAGCGGCCGGAACATTCAAACATAATGTCGATGTTTTTGGCACCGCTGGGCAATTTGGTTGGGTCGGGCTGCGCCAACACCTCAACCAGGCCGCGGCCAAAATCAAGCCCGCCATCAACCACCCGCACCTTTTGCGGCAGGCGGCCATGGACGGAATCATATTGCAACAGGTGGGCGTTGGATTCCACAGGCCCCAAATCGTTGATAAAAACAATCTGAATGTCATCGCGACCACTTTCGATCAGCGCGCGGGCAACCATCCGCCCAATTCGACCAAATCCGTTAATAGCAACACGCAAAGCCATAGTTTTCTCCTGTTGGTAAGCCAATTAAACCGTCATCAGCTATAGCTTTTTGTTCCCACCCTGGCAAGGGGGGTGGTGAGAGTTGTATAGCCCCCCTAAATCGCTGCCTGGATTTTTTCGACAATGGCGGCGGGGGTTAGGCCGAAATGCTTGAACAGATCCTCCGCCTTACCGCTGGCACCAAAGCTGTTCATGCCGATAAACAGGTCACCCGCGCGAAGATAGCGATCCCACCCCTGCCGCACGGCGGCCTCCACCACGACGCGCAGCACGCCATCACCGCCCAACAATTTCTGGCGATAGTATTCGGTCTGTTCGGCCAGCAGTTCTAGGCTGGGGCAGGATACCACCCGCGCCCCAATCCCCGCGGCGGCCAGTTGCAGGCCGACCTGTTGCGCCAAGCCAACCTCTGACCCCGTGGCCATCATCACGACACGGGTAGGCAGGCCGTTATCGGCAATAACATAACCGCCCTTGGCACAGCGATTGTCGGCGGTGGCCTCATGCCGCAGGGGTGCCAGATTTTGCCGTGACAGCGCCAGCACGCTGGGGCGATTGGCTTGTTCCAACGCGATTTCCCAACATTCGGCCGTTTCCACCGCGTCGGCGGGGCGCAACACCAACAGGTTAGGAATAGCGCGCAGGCTGGCCAGATGTTCGACTGGCTGATGGGTCGGCCCATCCTCCCCCAACCCAATCGAATCATGGGTCATCACATAAATCACCCGCTGTTGCATCAGGGCGGACAGGCGAATCGATGGGCGGGAATAATCGGCAAAGACCAAAAAGGTGCCGCCATAGGGAATCACCCCACCGTGCAGCGCCATGCCGTTCATCGCCGCCGCCATCCCATGCTCCCGCACGCCATAGTGCAGATAGCGGCCGCCATAATTATCCTTAGTCAGCGCGGTGACGGTTTTGGTTTTGGTGTTGTTGGATGGGGTCAAATCGGCCGAACCGCCCAACAATTCAGGAATTGCCTCAACCAACTGCCCCAAAGTTTCGCCAGAGGCTGCGCGGCTGGCAATCGCCTTACCACTGTCCACAAAGGCTTGTTTGCTTTTCAGGATTGCCGACCGCCACCCCTGCGGCAATTCATGCGCCAACAACCGCTTAAATTCTTGTTGCAACGGCGCATCACTGCTGCTCAACCGCTGTTGCCAGGCTTGATAGGCACCCGCACCGCGTTGGCCAGCATCCCGCCATTGGCTCAAAATATCTTGCGGAATCTCAAAGGCGGGGTACGGCCAGTTCAGATTCTTGCGCGCCTGGGCAATCGCCTCAGCCCCCAGCGGGCTGCCATGCATGCTTGAGGTGCCCGCCTTATCCGCGCCAAAACCAATGCTGGTACGGCAGGCAATCATGGTTGGCTTATCCGTAGTGGCGGCCTCAGCCAGGGCTTGGCGAACCGCCGCCATGTCGTGGCCATCCACCGCCAGGGTTTGCCAGCCGCAGGCCTGAAAGCGGCGCTGCTGATCATCGCTGACCGACAGGCTGGTGGGGCCATCAATCGAAATTTGGTTGTCGTCAAACAGTACGGTCAGCTTATGCAGCCCCAAATGACCCGCCATCGAAATCGCCTCATGGCTAATCCCCTCCATCAAACAGCCGTCGCCCGCGATGACAAAGGTGCGGTGGTCAACCAGGCTATCGCCAAATTGGGCGTTCAAATGACGCTCCGCCAACGCCATACCGACAGCATTGGCCAATCCCTGCCCCAGGGGGCCCGTGGTGGTTTCGATGCCGGGCATCACCTCTGGGTGGCCATGCGTATGGCTGCCCAACTGGCGGAATTTTTTCAGGGAATCGATGGTAAAATCTTGATAGCCGGCAAGGTGTAGCAGGGCATATAGCAGCATGGAGCCATGCCCCGCCGACAACACAAAGCGATCCCGATCCGCCCACATTGGATCTTGCGGGTAATGCTTCAGCACCTCCGCCCACAGCACGCTGGCAACATCGGCCATTCCCATCGGCATGCCGGGGTGCCCCGAATTGGCCTGCTCCACCGCATCCATCGCCAGGGCGCGAATCGCATTGGCCATGGCCAAGTTAGCCTGGCCAGCATGGGCGGCAGGGCTTTGGCTTGGGTTGATGGCTGAGGCGGCGAATTGCGTGGGTGACATGATAGCGATTGACTCTTCTCAAGGTTGGGTGAACTAAGGTATAAAGATCTATGCAAACTAATTCAGAAAGCGATTGATGGCCATTGATAGCGTGCCAACATTTCGTACACAAGACCTTGCCCTGAAAGCATTATGGCAGGCGGTGGATCGTTTGGATCATTTGATGCAGCGATTGGATGAAGTGGAAACACAGGAAAAACAGTCTGTACGGCCTGAATCTTCACCTGTTGCATCAACAGATTCTGCCGCAAGCACACAAGCTTCAAGCACACTAGCGCCAAGCAATCCTGAAGTTGCGCCCGCTGACCCACAAGTAATGCAGCAGGTTTCCGATCGCTTAGATGGCCTGATTGACCAGTTGGAAGCCTTGCTGCAACAGGTTGATGGCGGGGGCGCCGTATGAGCAGCAGCGTTTTCGTTAAGCTGCGGCACAATTTGCAGCTAGGGTGCCCAGAGGCGGATGTGCCGAAGACGCAGGCCTTGGCAGGCCGCCTTAGCCAGCGGTTTCATGAGGTCGATTATCAGCTGGCCGGCGCGCAGGAGCTGGATGTGTTGGCCATCACCGCCCTAAACCTGCTGAATGAGCTTGAAGACGGGCAGGAAATCAGCTGGATAATGCCCTTGATTGAGCGGTTAAATCAAATGGCTGACCGTCTGGAAAGCCGTTTAGAAGGCCGTTTACAATCATTGGCCGCCCCAACGGATGGGGAAATGCCATGACCAAACCCGCTGCCGACCAGCTATCTGGCGCTAAAAGCCTCGCACAGGAACAGCAGATTTTAATCGCTGGCGCGGGGTTGGTTGGCCTGACCGCGGCTATCGCCCTGGCGCGGGCGGGCTTTGCCGTTACCCTGTTGGATCGCGGTGAGGTGGAACGGGTGAGTGATGGGCTGCTGACAACAGCCTTGGCGGCAGGAACCAAGCAGCTGTTTGGTGAATTGCAAGTTTGGGATGCGGGGGCGCTGAACCCCTCCCCCATCATGCAAATTCAGGTGGCGCAGGGAGCGGCGGGCGCCCAACGGCACCTTGGGCTAATCGATTGGTCGGTGCGAGATAGTGCCAACGGTCAGGCTACCGTCCATGCCCCTCCCCATGCCATGGGCTATATCGTTGAAAATCATTTGTTGCGTCGACACCTGCTGAATCACCTGCAACAGCTGGGGGTGCAGATGGTGGGCGGCTTTACGGTAACGGCGGTGACGGCCGACGATTTTGGCATTAGCCTGCTGGCCAGTGATGGTCGGCAGCTGCGCGGAGCCCTGGTGCTGGCCGCAGATGGTCGCAACTCCACCCTGCGTGACCTGCTGAAGATTGGGTGCCACCGCCATGACTACCACCAAACCGCTCTGGTCGCGGTGATGGCGCATAGCCAACCCCATGACCAGGTCGCCTATGAGTATTTTATGGCGGGCGGGCCCCTGGCGCTGTTGCCCATGCACAACAACCATAGCCAGGTGGTGTGGAACCTGCCCACCGCTAAGGCCGATGCCTTTAAGGCACTCTCAACAGAGTCGGCGGACGCCTTTGCATCCCTGCTGCAACAACATTTTCCCTGGCTAGGACAGCTTAGCTTGGTCAGCGCGGTGCAGGCCTATCCGCTGAATTTGGTGCGCGCCAACCGCTTGCATGCCCCCCGCGCTTTTTTGTTGGGCGATGCCGCCCACGGCATTCACCCCATTGCTGGACAGGGGTTTAATTTGGCGGTGCGCGGGCTGAACATTCTTCGGCAGGAATTGGTGACGGCACGGCAACTGGGCATGGCTTGGTGGGATGAGGCAACCTTGATGGCCGCTGATAAACTACAAAGCCGACAAGCTGGCCGCATGATTATGGCCACCCACCAGTTAAACGCGCTGTTTGAAACCAACCTGTTGCCGATACGGGTGGGGCGCGGGTTAGGGCTGAACCTGGTTAACCATTTGCCGCCCCTAAAGCAGTTTTTCATGAACCAGGCGATGGGACTTTAGCCAGCGCAACAGCTCACCCAACAGGTTATCGCACCCCTGCCCCGTAAGGGCGGACAACAGCATCGGGTGTTGACCTGGCGGAGCAAACAGCTCTGCCCCTGGTTCCACCCGATCCAATTTGTTGGCAATCATCCATACGGGCGGCATCGGCAAATCACGTTGCGCAAACAGGTTGGCCAGGGTTTGATTGACCGTTTCCACCCGGCGGGGCGCCTCAGCGCTGCTGACATCATAGACATGCAGCAACAGATCGGCGCGCACTACCTCCTCCAACGTGGCCTGAAAGGCGGCGATTAACTGGGTTGGGATATCGCGGATAAAGCCGACGGTATCGCTTAGCAGGATGGTTGCGCCATCGTCGCCGCCACTGCCACTGCCATTGCCATTGTTGTCTTTTTGCTCTGCGGTAGCGGGCAGATGGACGCGACGGATGGTGGGATCCAGGGTGGCAAAAACCATATCATGAGCAAAAGCCTGCGACTTGGTCAGGCGGTTAAACAGCGTCGATTTACCGCTGTTGGTATAGCCGACCAGCGCGATCAGGGGCATCGAACTTTGCTGGCGACCACGGCGTTGCAGGGTGCGCCCCGCCACCACCTTAACCAGATCCGCCTTAATTTTTCGGATGCGATTGGCAATCAGGCGGCGGTCGATCTCCAACTGCGACTCCCCAGGCCCCGCCATAAAGCCCACCCCGCCGCGTTGCCGCTCCAGGTGCGTCCAGCTGCGAACCAGGCGGCTGCGTAGATAAGTTTGCTGCGCCAATTCCACCTGCAACCGCCCCTCATGGGTGGCGGCGCGATCGGCAAAAATCTCAAGGATTAGGCCATGACGGTCAATAACCTTAGCATCCAAGGCTTTTTCCAGATTGCGTTGCTGAATCGGGGTCAGGGGATGGTCGACATACAACAGCGGCGCCCCATGCTGATGCAACATCTCCTTAAGCTGCTCAATATGCCCCGTTCCCATCAGGGTGGCTGGCCGAGGCTGACTAAGATTCAGGCGGTGGGTAAAAACGGGATGCAGGGTCAGGGCGACTGCTAAGGCCTGCGCCTCAGCCAAATCGTCCTCAACTTGCTGATCATCTGGCCAATGAGCCTTATCGCGCTGCCTTTTTATATAAGGTTTAACGATCCCAACCCG
>CAISOG010000004.1 GCA_903887035.1 uncultured Holosporaceae bacterium
ACATCCCCTATTTCTGCTCTACACCTCTGGCTCTACCGGCAAGCCAAAGGGGGTGCAGCACAGCACGGGCGGCTATTTGCTGCATGCCGTGTTGACCAGCCAGTGGGTGTTCGACCTAAAGGATGACGACGTGTTCTGGTGCACCGCCGACATCGGTTGGATCACGGGGCATACCTATATCGCCTATGGCCCCCTGGCGCTGGGGGCGACTCAATTGGTGTTTGAGGGGGTGCCAACCTATCCCGATGCTGGCCGATTTTGGCAGAATATTGCCCGCCATCGGGTCAGCATTTTTTACACCGCGCCAACCGCTATCCGTTCGCTGATTAAGGCGGCGGAAACTGATCCCGCGGTCGATCCCAGCCATTATGATTTGTCCAGCCTGCGCCTGTTGGGATCGGTGGGGGAACCGATTAACCCCGCCGCCTGGCAGTGGTACTATGACCATATCGGCGGGGGGCGTTGCCCGATTGTCGATACCTTTTGGCAGACCGAAACGGGTGGCCATCTGATTACCCCGCTGCCTGGCGCTATGCCGATGGTTCCTGGCTCCTGCACCCTGCCGCTGCCTGGGATTGAGGCCGCCGTGGTGGATGAGCAGGGGCATGAGGTGCCGTGGGGGCAGGATGGCTTGCTGGTGGTCAAAAAGCCCTGGCCGGCGATGATCCGCACCATTTGGGGCGATCCAGAGCGGTTCAAAAAAAGCTATTACCCCGACAGCCTGGGGGGGCGGCAGTATTTGGCGGGCGATGGCGCGGTGCGCGACCCGCAGACCGGCTATTTCCCCTTCACGGGGCGCACCGATGACGTGCTGAACGTGTCGGGGCACCGCATGGGCACGATGGAGATTGAATCGGCGCTGGTCAGCTGTTCCGAGCTGGTGGCGGAGGCCGCCGTGGTTGCCCGCCCCGATGACACAACGGGTGAGGCGATTTGCGCCTTTGTGGTGTTAAAACGGGCACGGCCAGCGGGGGATGAGGCCAAAAGAATCGCCAAAATTCTGCGCGATCATGTAGCGAGGGAGATTGGCCCGATTGCCAAGCCCAAAGATATTCGTTTTGGCGACAACCTGCCCAAAACCCGCTCTGGCAAAATCATGCGACGCCTGCTGCGTTCCATTGCGCGGGGTGAGGCGGTGACGCAGGATATCTCAACCCTGGAAAACCCCGCCATCCTGGCACAGCTGGCCGAGAATCATTAGAGGCAAGGGTGATTGCCGCCTTCAATTTTCTCAAGGTGTTGAATGGCGAATAGGCGTCTCACATCTGTTTGAACTTGGACAGCTGTTTCCTGCTCACTTTATGGTATAGATGGTGAAGGTTGGTTATAGGTTGGTGGTAGAAATTGGCTGGCTCTATCCGCAAGAAAACTGTCATCCTACCCCTTGTGGGTAGGATGACAGTCGTGAGGCTGAAAGAGGCGGGATTATCGGTACAGAGGTTGAGGGGGCGGGTAGCAACAGCTATCAACGCTCGCTGTGTTTTCCCCAAGTTGGCGCAGGTAAGATTAGTTGGCTATCGGCGGTGGTGGTTGAGCTACCATAACGCGCCTTCATGGTTTCGATCGGGATAGCCCATAGACCCGTCTTGCCAAGAACAACCACTCCTCGATAAAAATTTTCAGCATTGCTATAATGACTGGGAGAATTTTCAAAAAAGCAGCCAACAGATATCATCGTTCCAGAGTCGTTAATGCTAAGTTCATGGGTGTGGCCATGAATAGCAATATATCCATCGGAAAAATTTGCACTTGGTTTGTGAGAATATTGAAAGCGTCCAATAGTTAATACATCTTTGTATTCAATATATTTTATTCCAAATTGTG
>CAISOG010000005.1 GCA_903887035.1 uncultured Holosporaceae bacterium
GTGCTTGTTCGGCTGGTGGTCAGCGGGCGCTCGTTGCTTTAGGGGGGTGCAGTTTGGTCATACTGATCGGAGTACGGTTAGCGTGCTTGCCTATTCATCCTCTATTGTTCCAGAGCACTTTGCGCGCCCGATTTTAAAAACTGACGATCCTGTGCTGTTGGGAAAAATACAAGCAGAACTTGCGTCAAGACAAGCATGGAATGATTGGTTTGAGCGTCTACGCGACTAAACCCCAAAGGCGGCCTTCAGTTGCGGTACGAGATCGGTTTTTTCCCAGCTGAAGCCGCCGTCGGCCTCGGGGTCGCGGCCAAAATGGCCATAGGCGGCGGTGCGCTCAAAAATTGGCCGATTCAGTTGCAAATGGGTGCGCATGTTGCGCGGTGACAGATCCACCAATTGCTGCAACACCTCCCCCAATTTCAGCTCATCAACCAAATTGGCTTTATGGGTGTTGACGTAAACCGATAGCGGCTTGCTGACCCCAATCGCATAGGATAGCTGGATGGTGCATCGTTTGGCCAGGCCAGCCGCCACCACATTTTTGGCCAGGTAGCGGGCGGCATAGGCCGCTGTCCGATCCACCTTGGTGGGATCCTTGCCGGAGAAGGCTCCCCCCCCATGGGGCGCCGCGCCGCCATAGGTATCGACAATAATTTTGCGGCCGGTCAGACCGGCATCGCCATCGGGGCCACCAATGACAAAACGCCCCGTGGGGTTGACGTAAAACGCCTCCTCTGGGCACATCCACCCCTCTGGCAGCACGCCAACAACCACCTTACGCACGATTTCGCGCAAATCGCCCAGCGCCAAGGAATCGGCATGTTGGGTTGACACAACGATGGAGGTGGCGCGCACGGGCACCCCCTGCTCATACCACAGGCTAACCTGGCTCTTAGCATCGGGCAGAATGCCCAACTCGGGCTGGGCACGGCGCAGGGCGGCCAATTCTTGCAAAATGCGGTGGGCATAAAACAACGGCGCCGGCATCAGGGATGGGGTTTCATCGCTGGCATAGCCAAACATAATGCCCTGATCCCCCGCGCCCTCGTCCTTTTCAGTGGTGGCATCGACCCCAACCGCAATATCGGCCGATTGATCATGCAAAAAATTCTCTAAAACAAAGTATTTCCAGTGGAAGCCATCCTGCTCATAGCCGATATTGCGCACGACGCGGCGCACCGTATCGGTGACCATATTGGGGGTGACCAGTTTGGGTGCCCGAATCTCACCAATCAGCATGACGCGATTGGTGGTGGCCACCGTTTCAATCGCGGTGCGGGCATAGGGATCGCTGGCCAAATACAGGTCAACCAGCGCGTCGGAGATGCGATCGCAAATTTTGTCGGGGTGCCCCTCAGAGACAGATTCACTGGTAAAAATAAAGGAGCGCGCCATGGAAGTACCTTTGAAAATGTGATGAACGGGCGGCAGCAAGGAAATGGCCGCAAGATTAGAGAAAATGGTTTTTAAGATTGGCCGAACGGCTTAAAGTTAAGTCAAGCGATTCTGGGCGGTGATGTCAAGAACGGTGTGCACTTTTGGGATAGGGCGGGTGGATCCCCCGCCCCTAATTCACCTGATAACTCAGGCTGGAGTACAGCTGCTTACTGCCATAACGCACCAGCCGCAAATGATTGCTGCTTTCCCCACGGCTGGCCAATTGCACCCGCATTTGGCCATTGTTGCCCATGCCTGGTTCAGCGATGGTGCCCAACATCAGGCCATAGGGAATGCCATCGCCAATGCCCGCGGTGATAACCCGATGTCCTGGTTTTAATTCCCCAGGCTGTTGAGCATAGGTCAAAATGCCCTGATGCCCGGCATCCCCAACCATCATCGCCCGTATGTTGCCAGGCTGGATTATCACGGGTAGCTTTGAGTCGGGGTGGGTCAGCATCAGCACGCGTGCCGATCCCTCATTAACGGTAATCACGCGGCCAACCAACCCTTCGGCATTCAACGCCAAATCGCCGATTTTAACCCCCGCCTGCTTGCCCGCATTGACCAACAATTCCTGATCCGATGTCACACCGCCAAAGCCAACCACCCGCGCGGTTGCCACCGTCCA
>CAISOG010000006.1 GCA_903887035.1 uncultured Holosporaceae bacterium
GACTTGAACGAAGCGGCCGTTGGTAAAAGGCAATATCGGTGTATTCCTGCTGCAAGACTTGAGAGCTATGGTTGCTGCCCAACTGGCGTTGCCGCGCGAAAATTTCACCGACCTCTTCCTGTAACAGCTGGCGATGGATGGTGTATCGATAATCCTTATCCACGTTACGCTGACGTTCCTGTGCGGCCAAATAGCAACCAATGGTGGGATAAGTGCTGGCGCGGAAGGCTGATTCCAACCGCTTCATCCCCGCCTTGGCGGCTTCTTTTTCCTTGGATTTCTCTTCAGTTGGGCTGGTTTCGGCGCTGTCGTCTTTTTCCGTCCGCGTCAGCTGCATCCCGCGTGATTTGGCGATATGGTACAGGGCGATGGCCAGCTCATCCGCGGTTAGGATGCGATCCATCGCGGCAGCGCGCAAATGCCATGGATTGGTGAGGCTGCGGGGGGAATTGGGGGGTATGGTCGGCTTCAATCGTTCAGAAAAAAGCTGTAACAGCTGATTCAGCCTTACCCGCCGCCGCCGCAACCGTCGTCTGGCTGTTCGCGCCGTCCGCCGTGGTAGGGCTAAAGATTCCCCATTTTGGGGATTTTCCGCTGCATTAAAAGTTCTTGCGCCAGTCGTTATTGGCTGAGCCGATAAACCGTCGGCTAAATCAACCAGGCCAAAGCCGCAGGAGCTGATGCCCAAATCCAATCCCAATACACGAACCATCTTGAACGCCCCCTCAGTTGTGCTAACATACAATTCTTAGCATACTGGTGTGGAAAGCTGAAGCTAGGATAAGGGTTTTACGAAAGTAAAATCACGCGGAGTTTCAATCTCCGACTGGTGTCCTGGGCAAGAAATTGTCCAGGATTCCTTTGCTAGGGCTAACCACCCCCCCCTTTTGCATGACAGGCCAAGCCAGCTTCCCTTTTGCTGGCAGTGTGCTAAGATTGGGTATGGCGCAGGGGCGCTTTTCACCATTTTTCTGGCATTGGCATGACCGACAAAAACGACCAATCTACCAATCAAACTTTTGCCGCGATGTTTGCGGCTGAGCCGAATCCGACTGAGGGGGTGGTGATTAAGAAATACGCCAACCGCCGGCTGTATAACACCGAAACCAGCACCTATGTCACCCTGGGCGATTTGTGCGAAATGGCTAAGCGGGAACGCTATTTCATCGTGGTGGATGCCAAAACGGGTGAGGATTTGACCCGAAGCGTGCTGACCCAAATTATTGTGGAGCAGGAGGGCAAGGGCAGCAACCTGTTGTCCGAAAGCTTTCTGCGCCGGCTGATTCGCATGTATGGCGACAACATGCAACCCTTTGTCACCCCCTATCTGGAACATGTGATGCGGGGATTTTTGACCAATGTTGATGAGGTGCGCAACTACACGCCGCAGGGGGTGGGCGGCCTGTTCAACTTTGATCAGATTGAGGCGTTGAGTAAGCAAAATGTCGAATTCTATGACCGCATGATGCAGTTTTTTAGCCCCTTTGCTACCAAGAATGCGGGGGGGGCGACTGCCAACAAGCCGATGCGATCCGCGGATCAGGCCGCCGATAAGTCTGCTTTGGTGGCCGATGAGTCGCCGGTGTTGCGCCGGTTGGAGGATAAGATCAACGATCTGCAACATCAGCTGGAAAATCTGCAAAAGAAAAGCTAAATGCCTGATTTACCTCCAGAACAATTGCCCGCCGCGACCCCAGCCGTCCAATTTGTTGCGGGTTGCCGCTTTTGCGAGATTCTGGCGGGGCAGGCCGATGCCTATTGGATCTATCGCGACGACCGCTGCGTCGCCTTTTTGGATCATCGGCCGATTCGCCCCGGCCACCTGCTGGTCATTCCGCGCCACCATATTGATCATGTTGATGAGCTGCCCGACGACCTGGCCGCCCATCTGATGGTGGTTAGCAAGCATTTGGCCGCCCGTATCCGCCAACGGCTTCGGCCAGAGCGGGTGGGGCTGATGGTATCGGGCTATGGCGTGCCCCATATGCATGTGCATGTGATCCCGATGCACAGCAACAACGACCTGATGACCCAGCATGAGGTGATGATGCGCGATGGCGAAATCGTCTTTGGTACCGACCAATGGCCGCTGGCCGAGGCGGAGCAACAGCAGGCGATGCAGCAACTGTTGCAGGGCGGCGCCTAACCATGGCTGATGAATGACCATGGCATCCAACCCCCCCGCATCCTTGCCCCCCGCATCCTCGTCCAGCACGGCCGCGCCCTGGACAATCCACCTGTTCACCCTGTTTCCCGAAATGTGGCCAGGCCCCCTGGGGCTGTCGTTAGCGGGCAAGGCTTTGGCGGGCAAGGCCTCGGCGGGCAATTCATTGGAGGGGCGGCGCGGCCTGTGGCAGCTGCGGGTGACCGATATCCGCGACCATGCCACCGATAAGCACCAAACCGTCGATGATGCCAGCTATGGTGGCGGCACGGGATTGGTGTTGCGCCCCGATGTGATGGATGCCGCCCTGCGCGCAAATCTGCCAATGGAGGGTGCCAAGCCCCGCCTGCTGCTGATGAGTCCGCGTGGACGGGTGCTGGATCAATCCCTGGTGGCGGAGTTGGCGGCGGAAGCCGCGCTGGCCATCGTCTGCCCGCGCTATGAAGGATTGGATCAGCGGGTGATTGACGCGCATGAGATGGAGGAGGTGTCGGTCGGCGACTATATATTGTCGGGGGGCGATTTGGCGGCGATGCTGTTGTTGGATGCCTGCCTGCGTCTGCGGCCGGGGGTTATTGGCACCGATTTGGTGCATCATGAGGAAAGCTTTGGCGCCAACGGCCTGTTGGAGTATCCACACTACACCCGCCCGGCAAGCTGGCAGGGGCGTTCCGTGCCCGCGGTTTTGACCAGCGGCAACCATCAGGCGATCGCGGAATGGCGATTGCAGCAATCGAAAGAAATAACGCTTGCGCGACGGCCAGATTTATGGGTAAAGTGTCTCTCCCAAGAATAAACAGTTTTATGCAGAGCTGACCGATGACCAATCTGTTGCAAAAATTTGAACAACAACAAGTCGCCACCCTGGCCGAGGCGCGCACTATTCCCGATTTTCGCCCTGGCGACACCCTGAAGGTGATGGTGAAGGTGGTTGAAGGCACGCGTGAGCGGGTGCAGGCCTATGAGGGCGTGTGCATCGCCCGCAAAAACGACGGCATCAATTCGACCTTTACGGTTCGCAAAATTTCCTATGGTGAGGGGGTTGAGCGCGTGTTCCCCCTGTACGCCCCCGCGGTTGCAGCGGTTGAGGTGGTTCGCCGTGGCGTGGTGCGCCGCGCCAAGCTGTACTACTTGCGTGGCCTGACCGGTAAAAAAGCCCGTATCGTTGAGCGTAACGATTACGGTGTTGCCGCCGCCGCCGCCAAAGAGGCGGCCGCGAAGGATGCTGCCGCGGCTGCTGAGTCCGCTGCACGAATGACGGAGGGGCAGGACGCGGCGGAGTAATCTGTCAGCACTTCCCCCAAAAACCGCTTCTGCCCCCACACTTCCCCAAAACTTGTTCCGCACCCGTGATTGGTGTGCGGATTTTTTGATGTTTTTTAAAAATAAGGAAGTTAAGAGATGGCTACGAATGCACCCGCTGTATTAACTAATGTAACAACTGCTCAAGCAAACACCCAATATCCCCCTCTTGTGGCCTATGTGTTTCAGAGAGTTTTGGAGAATCAACCAGGCGCTTTAAGAGACCTAACAACTTATCTAGGCAACAAATTAGAAAAATTTGTTGGCAAAAGTTTTGAGGAATTTAGCAAAGCTTTTAGTCTAGATCAGGTGACCGAAATTCTTTCAGGAGACAATTTAGAAAGATGGCAAAGATTTTGTGACGCTGCTTCGCAAGTCATCACGGGTGGCCAGCGCTTCTATGATGAAGACGGTTGTGTTGTGATAGCTCTGGCTGCGGTACCCACGCGATAAAAGGGCGCTATATCCCCCCCGCTAATCAAACAGGGTTTCGTTGGTGGGGGGGATGGTGGCCAGGTGGCTGGGGGGCGGCAGGCCAAGCACCTCAAAAGCCTGGTTGGTCAGCTGGCGGCCGCGGGCGGTGCGTTGCAACAGCCCCAGTTGCAACAGATAGGGTTCCACCACATCCTCTAACGTGTCGCGCTGCTCCGCCAACAGGGCGGCCATGGTGTCAATGCCAACGGGGCCGCCGCGGTAATGGTGGGCAATGCCGTGCAGATAGCGGCGATCCAGGCTGTCCAGCCCATAACGATCCACCTCCAACGCGGTTAGGACTTGGTCGGCCATCGCGGCGTCCACCAAGGTAACTCGCGCCACCTCAGCAAAGTCGCGCACCCGTTTGACCAGCCGTTCGGCAATGCGGGGGGTGCCACGGCTGCGCTTAGCAATCTCCGCCGCCCCATCCAGGGATAATTCCAGATTCAGCAGGCGGGCGGCGCGGCCAACGATAATCTGCAACTCCTCCTGCTCATAAAATTCCAGCCGAAGCGGAATGCTGAAGCGATCACGCAGCGGGGTGGTCAGCAGACCGCTGCGGGTGGTGGCACCAATCAGGGTAAAGGGCGGCAGATCCAGGCGGACGGTGCGGGCGGTGGGCCCCTCCCCAATCAAAATGTCCAGCTTGCGATCCTCCATCGCGGGGTACAACACCTCCTCCACCGCGGCGGGCAGGCGGTGAATTTCGTCAATAAACAGCACATCGCGCGGCTGAAGCGCGGTCAGAATGGCGGCCAAATCGCCCGCACGGTTGATGATGGGGCCGCTGGTGGTGCGCAAGCCAACCCCCAATTCCCGCGCAACAATCGCCGACAGGGTGGTTTTGCCCAGGCCGGGGGGGCCATGGAATAGCAGGTGATCCAACGCATCGCCCCGCGCCCGCGCCGCCTCAATAAAAATCTGCAAATTGCTTTTCAGCTTGCGTTGGCCAACAAAGTCGGGCAGCCCCTGTGGCCGCAGGCTGAGGCTGTCGGTATCGGCCGCATCGGGTTGGCGCACCGCCGATAGGGCGGGCGCGGGGGAGCGTGCGGGGTTGGCGGCGTTACGGCTCATGACGATGCCCCACCCGCGCTGTGGCTATTCGCCGCATGGCCAGCCGCCAATTGTTGCAGGGCAGCGGTCAGCAGGCCTGCCAGGGTGGCGGGCGGTGTTGGGCGTTCCCCCACCTGTGCCAGGGCGGTTGAGGCCTCATTTTTGCTGTAGCCCAGTTGGATTAGGGCTTGGCAAGCATCCTGCAGCAGGGGGCTATCCAGATAAGCGGGGGGCAAGGGGGATCCGTCATCCAGCTCATCAGTCGCCATTGGATCGGATGCATCGGTCAGCGGATGTTTGGCCAGCCGATCCTTAAGCTCTGTAATCAGCCGTTCGGCCAGGCGGGCACCCACCCCATCCGCCTTTTGCAACGCCTTAACATTTTTGCCCAAAATCGCCTGTTGCAGCTGGGCGGGTGGCAGGGCGGATAGCAAGGCCAACGCAACCTTACCCCCAACCCCCTGCACATTGGTCAGCAGGCGAAAGGCCGCCTGCTCCGCCCCGTCGCTGAAGCCATACAGCAGCCAGCGGTCTTCGCGCACCATCAATTCGGTCAGCACCACCACATCCCCGTCATTGGCGGCCAACAGCCGTTGACGGCTGGTCGCGGAGCAGGCAAAGCGATAGGCCACCCCGCCATTGGTGCGCAGCAACAGATCGTCGCCATCGTCCCAGCTGGGCAGGGGGTGAATGGTGCCATAAAGCTGAGCAATCATTAAAAAACGCCCTTAAATTTTGGTGCTGCCGCCATGCTAACGATGCTGGGGTTAAATCGCAATGTTAAGTATCTGTTAAGCCTTCCAGATTACATTGCCAACAGTATGCCCAACAGTACACATCAAAAAAAGCCATAGCGGGTGGGAATGTCCGATGATCAAGCTGACAACGATATTGGCGTGGCTGCTGAAAATTCCGCCGCTGTCGTGGGGCAACCGATACCTTGAGGTGCGTGCGGGCAATTCGCGCGTGTATGTAACCGCCAGCCTGTTGGGGTGGGCGGGGATTGTGCCGTTTTTGTTTTTCGCTTCGGCGATGTGGCTGGTTCCCCTGAACCAACTGGATATCCAGGGGCTGTTAATCAGCCTGTATGAACGCTATGCGGCAATCGTGCTGTGTTTCCAAAGCGCGATCTATTGGGGCATCGCCATCGGCCGCAGCGTCTATATCAACGATGATCGCCAGAAACAGTTGTACCAGCTGTTTGGCTTCAGTGTCTTGCCCGCCCTGATTGGCTGGCTGACCCATTTGTTGCCGATTCACCTGAACCTGACCATCATGGCCTTAAGCTATGGCATCGTCCTGTTGGTGGATCGCCAAGCCCTAGCCTGGGACATTCTGCCCTTTTGGTATTTCAGCCTGCGCCGCCGCCTGACCACCGTGGTGGTTTTTACCATGCTGATGGTGGCTATCAGGTTGGTTTAGGGTTTTGCCCGCAGGGGGTAAAGAAGGGGATAGGGCGGGGTATCGCCGTCTAAGCTATGCCAGAGCCATAATCCGCCATTGCCGTGTTGGGTTGTTGCCCTATAATCATCCGCAATGCCCATGCCGCTTGTCCAGATGCTTTGCCCGATGCGATGACCATTTTTGATTTCAGCCCCGCCCGCCATCAATCCGCAACACCGTCCAGGCCAATGCCAGGGGGGGGCGCGGCGGCGGTTGAGGCGGCTACGGTTCCCGCTCTTGCACCTTCCCCCACGCCCACTCTTTCGCCCACCCGGGCGCAGCCCAGCGGTATCATTATCGCGATGGGATCCAACCTGGGCGATGCGCATTGGGGTGATCCCGCCACCATTGTTGCCACCTGCCTAAGGCTGATGCCCAGCTATGGCCTGACGGTGGTGCGGCACAGTCGTTTGTTGGTGACCGCCCATGTGCCCGATCCAAAGCTTGATAATCCTGACCCTGCGCCTGACCATACACCTGACCATACACATGACACCGCCAATGCTTTCCCCGACTATCACAACGCGGTGGTTGAGGTGATGACGGAATTGTCCGCCGCCGACCTGCTAACCCTGTTGCATGAGATTGAGCGGGATTTTGGCCGTACCCGCCCCTGGTTCCATGCGCCGCGCACCCTGGATTTGGATTTGTTGGTATGGAATGGCCAGGTTAGCGCGCCAGGCATCTGGCCAATTTTGCCCCATCCCGCCCTTTACGAAAGGCCATTTATTCAAACATTGTTGCAGGATATGATGGCCAGTAAGACAAAAATAGGCCAGGATGTTGGATCGGCGGCATCCGAACAAGGCAATTGGCGTGAGGTAGTGTGATGAAAAAGTTTGTTGCGAAGCATACAGGGGTTGTGATTCGTGCGATGGGCGGGCAAGGCATGGGCGGCCAAGGCATGGGCGGTATTGCGCGCCCGATGGCCACGATTGCGCTTATGATCATGATGCTGGTAGCGGTGGCCGCCTGTGGTAAGATGGGGCCGGTTGAAGCCCCACCCGACAGCCCCCCCTTTCCCCAAACCTATCCGCGCTATTAAGCCATGCTCGCCACCCAGGCATCACCGATTCGCAGCCAGCCGCGCCCGATACCACAGGCACCCGCGGCGGTTTTGCGCCGTGCCCAGTGGTGGTTGATTTTTCGCGCCCTAAGTCCCCCCTTGCGCAGTCTGTATGCCAGCCTGCTGCCGCTGGTCATGCTGGCCTATCTGTTGGATCTATGGCCAGCGCTTGGCGGATGGTCGGTGGGGGTCATCAATTTGCCAGGGCTGATTGCGGCGGCGGCGATTGCCAGCCTGCTGATTCATGGCTGGCGGCTGGTCGATTGCTGGCCGACACCCGCATCCCAGGCGGTTTTAAGCCAGGTTGAGGCGGCCAGCCAGCTGCATTTTCAGCCCTTAACGGGGATGGCGGCCACCCTGCCCACGGGGGTGGCGGGCGTGACCACCAAGCTGTGGCAGTTGCATTGGCAACGCCTGGCCGAACGGCTAAGCCTGGCTCAGATGCGTTGGCAAAGCGGTTGGGGGCATTGGCTTAGGCTGTGGGGCAGGGGGCTGGTCGTCCGTGTGGCCATAGCGTCCCTGGTGGTCGGCCTGTATGGTTGGCCACAGGCGTTGCGGCTGCCCGCGCTGTTTGGGGCGGGTGCGCCGGTTGACTTTACCGCCTGGGTTGAGGCGCCCAACTATGTGACCATGCCCGCAATTGCCTTGGCAGGTTCGGCCAGCAAGGTTGGTGGCGGTGTCGGTAGTTGGGCAGCAGCCAAAGACGCCGTAATAACCGTGCCGGCGGGCAGTATCCTGCAGGTGCGCGCCAACCTGAGCGCCAATAGCGGTGGCGATAACCGCGAAAAACAGCAGGGGGGGGCGGTGATGCGCCTGGTTGCGCCAGATAACACGACCGCTGCGCCCCTTAATTCGCCATCCACCGCCGTTGCTATCCAAACCGCCCAATTGCCGTTGAATCAATCGGGCGAGTACCAGTTGTGGCAGGCGGGTCATCGCCTGGCCAGCTGGCGTTTTACCCTTATCCCGCCTAAGACGCCGCAAATTGATTGGCGGCCAGCGCCCAGTGTTAATCAGCAGCAACGATTGGTATTGCCCTATCAATTGCGTGATGATTATGGGGTGGTTGCCCTGGATCTGCTGATTGTGCCTGCTGACGGGAAGGATGTGGGGGAAAATGTTGGGGGGGAGGGCGCCCAGCCTATCCCCCTGCCGCTGATGGGCAATGGGCGTGATAAACCGTTGGAAAGTCAGGCTATGTTGGATCTGCGCGATCACCCGCTGGCGGGGCGGCAGGTGCTGATCAGCCTGCGCGCAACCAATCTGGCAAAGGCCGTGGCCAGCACCCCACCCTTTAATGTCACGTTGCCCCGTCGGGTCTTCACCGATCCGTTGGCGCAACAGGTGGATAAGGCGATGCAGCGGTTGCAGCAAAAGCCGTCGGATCGCATGGCGGTGGCGGATCAGTTGGCCGTCGTGCAGCAGCAGTTGGCGCAGGGCGGTGATGCGGGCAGGATTGGTGCCTATCTGGCACTGCAGCAGGCGGAGCACGCGTTGCGGAACAAGGAACTGACCAAGGCGACGGGGGATCAGATGGCGGCCAGCACGGCGCAACTGTTGCGTCAAATTGCCCGCGGGTTGGAGGAGGGGGACGCGGCCAGATGGCAAGATCGCTTCGCCAAGGCGCGGCAGGAGTTGGCGGCGGCGATGCGCGATCCCGCCAGGCGTTCCGAGGTGCCAGAGCTGCTTAGGCAGATGCAACAAGCGTGGCAGGGCTATTTGGCCAGCACGCTGCAACAAAATCAGGCCAAAGCCAGCGCCAAAGCCAGCGCCAATGCCAATAACCGCCCGATTAGTCAATCCCTGATGGGGAAACAGTCGAATTCCATCGATGCGTTGCTAAAAGACATACAACAAGCCTTGGAACTGGGGGATCAGGCGCGGGCGGAGCAGTTGTTGCAGCAGTGGCAGCAGCTGGCCGGTCAAATTAAGCCGATGCCGCCCGAATTGGCCGAAAAAATCGCCCAGGCCGATGCGTGGGCGCAGGAGATGCAAGAATTGATTGCCGCGCAGGAAGGATTGCGGGATCAAACCCGCACCGTGGTGGATAGCTCGCCCCAAGATAAAGCCCAAGATAAAGCCCAAGATAAAGCCCAAGATAAAGCTAAGGACAAGGGCAAGGCTAAAAAGGTTGAATCCGATCCCGCCGCCGCCCCCAGCTTGCCGACCGCGGACGCGCAGGAGGGGGTGCGCCAACAGCTGGGGCAATTGTTGGCCAAGGGGGCAGAGCTGATGAAGGATTTGCCGCCCGCCGCAGGTAAAGCGGATCAGGCGATGAGCCAGGCCGCCGCAGCCTTGAAACGTCAACAAGCCAAAACCGCGCTTAGCAGTCAGGAACAGGCGATTGAGGCGTTAAAACAGGGGCAAAGTGAGGCGCAACAAGCCCTGGGTGAGCAATTGCAACAGGCAATGCAGCAGGCCGGCATTGGGGGATTGCTGACGCCAGGATCCGCATCGATGGATCCGTTCGGCCGCAACACGGAAAATGCTTCAGAAAATGGCAATGGCACAACGCCTGAGGGGGTGGTGACCATTCCCGATCAGGCCGAGCCCCGATTTTTGCGGCAAGTGTTGGATCAGTTGCGGGCACGCCTGCAAAACCTGCCCGCCGATTCGCCCGACCGCCCCTATCTGGAACGCCTGCTGGGGTATTAGGGCGGTGCGGGGAAAGGGTCAAAAAATTAACAAATATGTCATTAATTTTAGCAAAAATTGTGCTACAGTTTACTGATGACAAACTCTTCCTACGCCTCACGTTCCCATCCAGCCAGCTTTGATGCTGGTGAATTTATGCCACGCTTAGAGGCCGCTGCCAATAATCAGATTCAGCGCATGCTGTTGCCCGCGCTTTCACAGGCGGCCAGTCATGAAGATTGGTTGCGGGTGTATGGGGCGCATGTGAAGTGGGGACGGATGGCGCAGGGAAAAACCCTGGCCGCGCCATTGCCACAGGCTGTTCAGCCATTTGACGTTTTGGGTCAGTCGGCTGGGGATCAGTTGGGACGGCGCCTGCGCATCGGGTTTTTGTCTGGCGGCTTACACAATCACCCCGTTGGTCGCTGCTGCCAGGCTTTTTTCAAGCATTATCAGCGCGAAGTGTTGGAGGTTTTTGCCCTTTCCACCCACACCACCAACGATTGGCTGGAACAGAATATTCGCGCCAACCTGCCCAATGGTCACTTTGTTGATTTTCCATGGGTCGGGTATAAACCTTCGCCTTTAGGCGGAACTAGCCTTTAGCTAGGAGTAGGTCTATAAGGGGGAATGGGGATAGCAGGAAAAGACCGATATAGTCGCGGGGCGCACACGGTGCTGGAGTTGAAGTACCATTTGGTGTGGAAGACGAAGTATGGCTATCCAGTTTTGGTGGGTGACGTTGGGCTACGCGTGCGGGAGATGCTGCGCCAAATTTGCAGTGAGAATGGGATAGCGGTGGTGCGCGGGAATGTGCGGGCGAATCACCTACATATTTTGGTGAGTGCGCCGAGTCATCTATCGCCAGCAAAGATTGCACAATATTTAAAAGGGAAAAGTTCGTATCGATTGCAACGAGAGTTTCCAGATCTTAAGAAGCGGTATTGGGGAAGTCACTTGTGGTCGCGGGGCTATTTTTGCTGCACGATTGGCGCGGTGACGGAAGAGATGATTAAGAAATACATAGAAGATCAGGAAGATACGCCGGAAGGATTTAAGGTGTGGGATGAGGTTCTGCACGGTGGGACGGCGTCAGCCGCGCCTGCC
>CAISOG010000007.1 GCA_903887035.1 uncultured Holosporaceae bacterium
CCCCCCTTATCCCTTACCCCTAACTGAATACTAAGGTGTGACCCGCAATGACAAAGTTTAACAACCCATTTGATTTTGATTTCGGCAAAGTGATGGAACATTTCAAAACCGCTGGCGCTGGCTATACCCCGGTTATGGAGGCCTATCGCAAGAATTTAGACGCCCTGACCCGTGCTGGCCAACTGATGACAGAGGGGTTGCAGACCATTGTTGAGAATCAGCGCAAAATGCTGACCAGCGCGATGAAGGACGTTGCCCAAAGCACCCGCGACTTTGTTGATGTCAAATCCCCGCAAGAGCGGTTGGCGCGTCAAACCGCTCTGACCAAAGAAGCCTTTGAAAAGGGTGTTGATCACCTGCGTGAGGTATCCGAAATTCTGTTGAAATCGACCCGTGAATCCATGGATCTGCTGAACAGCCGGGTCAGCGAATCGCTGGACGACATCAAACACAATGTTGGTGGCGACGACAAGAAATAGGCGTTTCGGCCATTGCCGAAGCAACAATTTTCATAAAAGGGCGGAATCTTAAAACGGTTCCGCCTTTTTTGTTTTGGTGCAGCGCAACAGGGTTGAATACAGCTAACCGAGCAGGAAAAAAGCCTCGTCATTTCCGCGCGGGCGAAAATCCAGCAAGCTAGCGCTTCATAGCCTGGCGGTTCCGCAGCATGGATCCCCCGCAGGGATAGCAACGCAGTAGTCAGCAAAAAACGACTGCTAAGCCGCCACCTACAGCCCGGCTTGATCCAGATTGGCTTCGGCAAATTCCCAGTTGATCAGCTTATCCAAAAACGCCTGCACAAAATCGGCGCGGCGGTTTTGATAATCCAGGTAATAGGCATGTTCCCACACATCGATGGTTAACAGCGCGGTTTGCTGTTTGGTCAGGGGCAGGTCGGCGTTGGCGGTTTTGGTGATTGCCAATTTGCCGTTGTCCACCACCAACCATGCCCAACCGCTGCCAAACTGGCTGATTGCGGCCTGCTTAAAATCCTCAGCAAATTTTTCCAGCCCGCCCAAATCCCGCTCAATCAAGCTCAGCAGCTTGCCGCCAGGTTTGCCGCCACCCTTAGGGGTCAGGCTGTTCCAGAAAAACGTGTGGTTCCAAACCTGGGCGGCGTTGTTGAAAACCCCTGCCTTGCTGGCATCACCAGCGACCTGTTGAATAATAGCCTCCAGGCTTTGATCGGCCAGCTCGGTATCCTTAATCAGGTTGTTCAGGTTGGTGACATAGGTCTGATGGTGCTTGCCATGGTGAAATTCCAGGGTACGGGCGCTGATTACAGGATCCAACGCGGTTGACTCATAGGGCAAGGGGGGCAGGGTAAAGGTCATGACAGACTCCAAACAGGGGTGTGGATCGGGGCGCGGTTTGCAGGCCACGCCCAAAAAATTCCCCCTATCATTGCCCCCTATCGCCCATCCGTCAAGCTTGGGGTCGCCGCCGTCAACAACACCTAAAAATCGCGTTGCAGGCAAAAGTCGCACAGGTCAGCCAGCGCGTCGCGGTAGTGGTTAGCGGGCAGATCGGCCAAGGCCTCCCGCGCCTGATTGATGTACCGTTCGGCCAACAGGCGGGTGGCGGTAAAGCCATCGACGGCGGTAATCCGCTGGACAGCTTGGGCAAAATCGCCCTCCGCCTGCTGCTGATTTTCAATGGTGCGTTGCCAAAATTCCTTATGGCTGGGGTCGGCCTGAATCGCCAAAATCAACGGCAGGGTCATTTTGCCCTCAGCAAAATCGTGCCCCAATTCCTTGCCAAAAGCCTGCCCCCCACCGGTGTAGTCCAGCACATCGTCAATCAGCTGAAACGCCATGCCCAAGGCCTCCCCATAGCGCATCAGCGCCAGAACTTCTTTGGATGCAGCCTTGGCCACAATCCCCCCAACCTCGGCCGCCGCCGCAAATAATGAGGCGGTTTTGGCATGAATCACCCGCAAATAATCGTCGCGGGAAATCTCCAAATGATGGCTGGCATCCAGCTGCATCACCTCACCCTTGGCAATCACCGCCGCCGCGTTGGAAAGCACCCGCAACACCTCCAACGATTCGGCCACCAACATCAACTGGAACGATTGGGTGAACAGATAGTCGCCCACCAGCACGCTGGCGCTGTTGCCCCACAAGGCATGGGCAGCCTTTTTGCCCCGCCGAAGCTCACTGCCATCCACGACATCGTCATGCAGCAGGGTAGCGGCGTGAATAAACTCCACAGTGGCGGCCAAGGGAATGTGATGGGGGCCGCTGTAGCCACACAGCCGCGCCGAAAGCAGGGTCAGCATCGGCCGCAAACGCTTGCCCCCCGCCAGCAACAAATGACGGGCAACATCGGCAATCAACGGGGTATCGGTGCTTAGGCGCTCTAAAATCAAATTGTTAACCGCGTCCAAGTCATTGGCTACCAGCGCGGTCAGCGATGCCAGACTGTTGTTAGACGGCACGGGGGTGTTGACCCGATCGTCGCCAGAATTGGCCTCAAAAGGGTTGCTTGCTGTGGGTGATGGGTTGGTCATGAATGTGTTTGGATAATCGGGGGTGTCAAAGGGGCTGGCCTATCCATAGCGGATCACGATAAAGTCGCCAACATGAATCTGACCCATAACGGCCTGTTAGACAACCGCCTTAAGCTGTGGCAGCCTTGCCGCGCCAGTCATGGCTATCGATTCAACAGCGATAGCGTGCTGTTGGCGGCCAGTGTAGCGGCGCAAAATGGTCAGCTGGTGTTGGAATTGGGGTGCGGCGTGGGGGCGGCCGCCCTGTGTCTGTTGCACCGTGTGCCGCAAGCCCAGCTGTTGGGCATAGAAATTGACCCATTTTTGGCGCAGCTGGCCGCCCGCAACGCGGTTGAGAATCAGATGGCGGCGCGGTTTCAGCTGGCGATTGCCGATGCCACCACCCTGCCCCTGCCCCATCAGCCCATGGTTGATCATGTCATGCTGAACCCCCCCTATTATGACCCGAAGCGCGAACGGGTTGGGCGGGCAGCGCAGGCGCGCTTTCAACCAACGGATCAACCCCTGTCCAGCTGGTTAAAGCCCGCGGTGGCGCGGCTAAAACGGGGTGGCACCCTGACCCTTATTTACCCCAGCAATCGATTGGATGAAGCCTTGGCGGCTATGCCCCCAGGGGTTGGCGATATCGTCATCCTGCCGCTGCTCAGCAGGCCGGGAGAGTCCAAACGCATGCTGTTGCAGGCGGTTGCGGGCGGCGATCCCCAGCGGCTGACCCATCTGCCTGGCCTGTTGTTGCATGACGCTGATGGCCGTTTCACCACGCTGGCGGAGGAAATTTTGCGCCATGGCCTAGCTCTGAATATAATCTTAAGTCGCCCCTAAGCCAAGCCGTCCTCAATCCGAAGGCGCAGCGGCGGCTGATGCAGTTGGGGCAGCTTAGCCAGTTCATCGGCAGCCGCCACCAAGGCAGGCTCCAACGCCCGATGGGTAATCAATACCACCGGCACATTGCCATTGGGAAAAGTCTGTGTATCGGGGTGACCCGCCCGTTGCAACAACGATTCAATAGAAATTTGATGACGCGCCAACACGCCCGCCACCGCCGCCAACACCCCTGGCTGATCCACCACTTGCAACCGCCAATAGCAACGCCCCACCAGCTTTTCGAGTGGGTTATCGGCAACAACAGCAGACGGATGAGTGCTTGCAACGCTGATAGGCTGGCAGCGCCCCACCGCAATATCGACCAAATCGGCCAGGACGGCTGAGGCGGTGGCATCCCCCCCCGCCCCTGGCCCCTCCAGCAAAATTTGGCCAGCCAGATTGGCCTTAAGCTGTACCGCATTGGTGACGTTATCAACCCCGGCCAACGGATGCTGACGGGGCAACAGGCAGGGTTGCACGCGCTGCCGCACCAGGCCATCATCGCCGCGCTCGGCAATCGCCAACAGCTTGATGTGATAGCCCAACTCCGCCGCATAGGTAATATCCTGCGCCGTGACCGCGCGAATACCGCTGATTGCCACCGCCGACAGGGTAATAGGGTGGCCAAACGCCAGCGCGCTGAGAATCGCCAATTTGTGTGCGCTGTCATGGCCATCAATATCGGTGCTGGGATCGGATTCGGCATAACCTGCTTGCTGCGCGGCCGCCAAAACATGATCAAAACTGCCCGCCCCTGCCTGCATCTGGGTCAGCAGATAGTTGCAAGTGCCGTTCAGAATGCCCACCACCCGATGCAGCTGATTGGCCGCCAAGCCTTCATGCAAGACCTTGATAACGGGGATAGCTCCCGCCACCGCTGCCTCAAAGGCCAGGATTTTGCCCTGCTTGCTGGCCAGTGCCAACAGTTCGGATCCATGATAGGCCAACAAGGCCTTATTGGCCGTCACCACCGATTTACCAGCGTGCAGCGCGGCCTCCACCACCTGTTTGGCGATCCCGTCATGGCCGCCCACCAATTCCACCACCAGGTCAATTTGGGGATCACGGGCAATCGCCAACGGATCGGCGACAAAGGGAACGCTGGTTAAGTCCAGCCCTGGCCTGGGTTTTTGACTGCGCGCCGATACCGCCGCCAGGGTCAGGAGGTTGCCGCCTGCCCGCTGCTGCAAAAAGGTGGTGTTCCCCACCAGCTGCCGCGCCAGTGCCGCACCAACAGTGCCCAAACCAATTAATCCAACCCTCATCGCGTTTCCCATCACCTCGAAAGGCTTAGTGCCCTGTCATCTCATCAACGCCGCAAAAGCTTTGACTGGCCTTAAAGATTCTCTTTGCCCAGCCCTACTCCGCGCTGTCGTCCAGGGCATAACCCGCGCTGCGAACGGTGCGGATATAATCGCGACAATCCTCCCCCCCCGTAGGGTTCAGGGCGACACGCAGGCGGCGGATATGCACGTCAACCGTCCGTGGCTCAACGTAAATATCGGATCCCCAGACCGCATCCAACAGCTGTTCGCGCGTAAAGACTCGGCCAGGATTTTCCATAAAGTAGCGCAACAGTTTAAATTCGGTTGGCCCAACATGCACCTCACTCCCCGCCCGCGATACGCGATAGGTGCGTAAATCCATGGTTAAATCCCGATAGGTCAGCGATTCTTCGGAACGGGCGGGGTTGGATCGACGCAGCAGGGCTTTGACCCGCGCCACCAATTCCACCACCGAAAAAGGCTTGGTCATATAGTCATCGGCACCAATGCTAAGGCCGCGAACCATGTCGGCCTCCTCCCCCTTTGCGGTCAGCATCAGGATGGGAATCAATTTGGTTTCGTTGGAACGGCGCAGGCGGCGACAAACCTCAATCCCCGAAACTTGCGGCAACATCCAATCCAACACGATTAAATCTGGCTTATTTTCCTCAACATGCAACAGGCCATCTTCCCCATCGGTGGCCAGGGTGACGCGATAGCCCTCTTTCTCAAGATTGTATTGCAACAGCTCCCTAAGGGATGCCTCATCCTCCACCACCAGGATTTTTTCGCGCAGTTCGGTATCCATAACCCATTCCCGTCGTTTGCAGTTTGAAGGATTGATGTCCTTATAATGACAATAGAATTACCTGATTAGCATATGGTTAACAAGTACGGCGGTATGGCCATCCCTTTTTTTTGCTAAGCAGGATAGCGGCCATCAATCAAAAAGACGGTTTGCTGGGCGATATGCACCACGCTGTCACCAATATTTTCATAGTTTTTGGCAATTTGAATCAGATAGACATAACCGGGCAGCAGGCTGGCATCCTCAGGCATTTTGGCAAAAATCTGTTTCATAATTGCATGATATTGCGTATCAATCTCATCATCGGCATCCAACAGCCGTTGGGCTTCATCGCCCCTTAGGTGGCTAAAGGCATCCAAGGCTTGGGTTAAATTGGCCTGCACCGCAATCGCCAAATTGGGAATCGCAATCGCCTGTGACAATTTGGGGTGCAGGCTGATAGATTCAATCCGTCGGGCAATACCCACCAACAGATCGCCAATTTGCTCCAACAGCCCCGCAATCCGCACCCCCACAATAACAGCACGCAGTTCAAGGGCATAGGGATGCTGCAACGCCAACAGTTGCAGGGCGTAACGATCCACCTCCCGCTGCATCGCATTCAGGGCTTTATCGCCCAGCCTGATGGCGGCGGCCTGCTCACTATCGCGTGACTGGAAGGCGTCTAAGGTGGCGCGATAGCGTGTTTCCACCAAACCGCCCAATTGGCTGACCATCGCGGTTAATTGGGCTACATCGTTCGTAAGCATAGTGGACTTAGTGGTGAGCGGACATTGATCAGAATGACATCCCCCTACCCTAAAGGCGAAATGTTACAAATTGGTGACAGCCCCTGAAGCCCCCCGAGTTTTTGCTCAATACCGGTTACAGAACCGTTTTTAGATAGGCGATAGCTGCCCCTAAGGCCTGCTGCCGCACGGCGTGACGATCGCCATCAAAGTGACAATGCTGATACTGTGGCTCTTGCCCAGCCTGGCTAAGGCCAATCCACACGCTGCCCGCGGGGGTGATGGCACCGTTATCCCAATGCACATCGCCAGGCCCCGCCACCCCCGTAATGCCCAAGCCTAGCTGGCAAGGGGGCGGTGGCACGGCCGATAAAGGGGGGGATGCCCTAGCGGCCACCGACTCTGCCATCGCCATCGCCACCGCGCCAGAATACACGCCGCCATTGGCCAAAATTGGGGCAGGAATGCCCAGCAGGCTGGTTTTTGCCGCCGCACCATACACCACCACCCCGTGACTCAGCACCGCTGAGGCGCCGGCCACCTCCGTCAGCACCGCCGCGATAAGGCCGCCTGTAATCGATTCCGCCACCGCCAACCGCCAACCACGGCGGCGTAACCCCTGAACCACTTTTTCAGCATCCGCCAACAAGGCGGCGGAGAAATTATACGAAATAGGCATGAACCAGCGGGGTAAAGGCCACCAGGAATACAATGGTCAGCACCGCCGCCAACACATCGTCCAACATCACCCCAAGGGGGGTCAGCATGCGGCGTTGCACCACGCTGATTGGCCATGGCTTATCCCAGTCGAAATAGCGAAACAGCAAAAAGGCCATCACAATTTCAATCGGCACGGTTGGATTGATGACCAGCAGGCTGATCCACATCCCCACCACCTCATCCACCACGATTTGCGGCGCATCCACCATTGCAAACTGATCGCGCGAACGCTTAATCGCCCACCATCCCACGAAAAACAGGCCTATCGCCAACACCGCCAACGCCTGCCAACCTAGCAGCGCCAGTACCAACAGGCCGGGCGGCAACGCCACCAATGACCCCAACGTGCCAGGAACGGGCTTGCGATCCCCCACCCCGCCGACGGTGGCCACCAGCCGACATTCCATCGGTGTGGGCAAACGAAAACGGCGCAGGTTTATCTTACTCATGCGGCAATGTTAACCCAATTAAGGCCAAACATGCTAGCCCCTCCCCCCGACCCAAAAAGCCCAGGCGATCAGTGGTGGTTGCCTTAACGCTGACCGCGTCTGGTGGCAGATGGGTTAGGGCGGCAATGTTGGCCTGCAACGCCTGACGGTGCGGGGAAATTTTGGGACTCTCACCAACCACGGTTAGGTCAATATTCACCAACAGCCCGCCCCGCTTGCTCATCAAATCCAAAACATGCGCCAGCAAATCGGTGGAGTCCGCCCCCGCCCAGCGTTGATCGTCTGAGGGGAAATGTTGGCCAATATCCCCCAGGGCTAAGGCGCCCAGAATGGCATCCATCAAGGCGTGCAGCAGCACGTCAGCATCCGAATGCCCCGCCAGCCCCCGCGCCGATGGGATGGTCAGCCCGCCCAGGCGCAACGGCCGCCCGCTGTCATCCGCCCAGCCATGCACATCAACCCCCTGCCCCACCCGATACATGCGGGATTGGCCATCTATCAGCAATTGTTCCACCCGTTTCACATCCCCTGCATAAGTAATCTTAATATTGTCACCGTCACCCGCCACCAACCGCAGCGTTAGGCCGCCCGCCGCCGCCACC
>CAISOG010000008.1 GCA_903887035.1 uncultured Holosporaceae bacterium
CCGCACCATTCAGGTGTTGGCGCGCCGCACCAAAAATAACCCCGTGTTGATTGGTGAGCCTGGCGTCGGCAAAACCGCGATTGTGGAGGGCTTAGCTAACCGTATTATCAACCGCGACGTGCCCGAATCGTTGCGCAACGTTAAGCTGATGGCCTTAGACCTGGGCGCAATGGTGGCGGGCGCGAAATACCGCGGCGAGTTTGAAGATCGGCTGAAGGCGGTGTTGGGCGAAATTACCAGCGCGGCGGGGGAAATTATCCTGTTTATCGACGAATTGCACACCCTGGTGGGTGCGGGCGCGGCGGAGGGGGCGATGGATGCCTCCAACATGCTAAAGCCTGCCCTGGCGCGGGGGGAGCTGCATTGCGTGGGGGCAACCACCCTGGACGAATACCGCAAGCATATTGAAAAAGATGCCGCCCTGGCGCGCCGTTTTCAGCCCGTGATGGTCAATGAGCCAACGGTTGAGGATAGCATTTCCATCCTGCGCGGGCTTAAGGAGAAATACGAGCTGCACCACGGCGTGCGGATTACCGACAGCGCGCTGGTGGCGGCGGCCACCCTAGCTAACCGCTATATCACCGACCGCTTTTTGCCCGATAAGGCGATTGACTTGGTTGATGAGGCGGGCAGCCGCCTGCGGATGCAGGTGGATTCCAAGCCGGAGGAGATTGATGAGCTGGATCGGCGCGTCATGCAGCTGAAAATTGAGCGGGAGGCGATGCGCAAGGAAACCGACCCCGCCAGTGCCGCCCGTCTGGAAAAACTGGCGAAGGAGCTGGGCGAGCTGGAGGAGAAGCAGGCAACCCTGTCGGCGCAATGGCAGTCGGAGCGCGGCAAGCTGATGGTCGCGCGAGAGCTGAAGCAAAAGCTGGATCAGGCGCGGGCAGAGTTGGAGGTGGCGCAACGCTCTGGCCAGCTGGCACGGGCGGGCGAGTTGACCTATGGCGTTATTCCCGATCTGGAAAAACGCCTGAACAGCGCGGAGGGGGAGCAGAAAAGTGCCCTGCTGCAGGAGGCGGTGACGCCCGACCATATCGCCAGCATTGTGGCGCGCTGGACGGGTATCCCCATGGAAAAACTGCTGGGCGGGGAGAAGGAAAAGCTGTTGGCGATGGAGGCAAAGCTGCAGGAACGGGTGGTGGGGCAACCCGCCGCGGTGGCGGCAGTGGCGCAGGCGGTACGGCGGGCGCGGGCAGGGTTGCAGGATCCCAATCGGCCGCTGGGCAGCTTTCTGTTCCTGGGGCCCACGGGCGTTGGCAAGACCGAGCTGTGCAAAGCCCTGGCCGCCTTTTTGTTTGACAGTGAAACGGCGATGGTGCGCATCGATATGTCGGAATATATGGAAAAACATGCGGTTGCCCGCCTGGTCGGGGCGCCCCCAGGCTATGTCGGCTATGAGGAGGGAGGAACATTGACGGAGGCGGTTCGCCGCCACCCCTATTGCGTGATCCTGTTCGATGAGGTTGAAAAGGCGCATCCCGATGTGTTCAACATCCTGTTGCAGGTGTTGGATGATGGCCGCCTGACCGACAGCCAGGGGCGAACGGTCGATTTTCGCAACAGCCTGATCGTGCTGACCAGCAATTTGGGCAGTGAGTTCCTTAGCCAGCTGGCGGAGGGGGAATCGGTGGAAACGGTGCGCGAATCGGTGATGGGGGCGGTGCGCCGCACCTTCCGCCCAGAATTCCTGAACCGATTGGATGAAATTTTGCTGTTCAACCGCCTGCAACCCGCTGAAATGACGCATATCGTCGATATCCAGCTGGGGCATCTGAATCAGCTGCTAACAGCCCGCCGCATCACGTTGGAGGTGTCGCCCGCCGCCAAAGCCTGGCTGGCGGAGCAGGGGTATGAGCCGCTCTATGGCGCGCGGCCGCTGAAACGGGTGATCCAACGCACGCTGCAAAACCCGCTGGCCGAAAAGCTGCTGAGAGGCGAGATTCGGGATGAGCAGGTGGTTACCGTCGATCTCGACCCCGCCCATGACGCCAACGGCGGCGGCAAGCTGACCATCAGCAGCCCGCTGTTGAATTAGCGGGGCTGAATTAGGGGATTGGCCTGGGCATCCTAAGGGGTGCGGCCTGACGAAAGAATGCGGCTGTGTTACGATTCTGGTTATCGCTAATAAAACGTTAACCATACTATCATACCTTTGTATGGGTAGAATGAGTTGGTCGGAGCGGTTTGCAAGGGTGATTTGGTGCGTGATGTTGATGAAGGTCTAATGGGTTCGGATTTTAGGGGGATACACCCGATCAGGCCAACAATTGCCTTAAAAAAACATCAAATTTACAGCAAATTGCTTTCATGGTTTACAACTGATTAGACTTTTTGATTTATCTTATAAATGTATGTTGGTAGTTGATGCTACCGTTATTTTGGTTGCAGGATGTAACGGACGATGCAAAGGGCGCGATTCTTATCCGCTGATTTTGGGCGCAGTGCCCTGGTTTTACAACTAAGCGCTGCGATACTTACCGCTATATTCTTTGCAGGAATAACCGCTGAATCCGCCCATGCCAACCCTGCCGATGGGGTGGTGGCGGCGGGCAGCGCGACCATCAGTGAGGCTGGCAAAAAGCTGGACGTGCATCAGGCCAGCGATCGGGCGGTCATCGATTGGCGCAGTTTTAACATTGATGTCGATGAACACACCCAGTTCCATCAACCGTCCGCCAGTGCGGTAGCGGTCAATCGGGTCAACAGCAATGATCCCTCCCAGATTATGGGTCGGCTGTCGGCCAATGGCAATGTCGTGCTGATCAACCCCAATGGGGTGTTTTTTGGCCGCGATTCGCGGGTCGATGTTAACGGCTTAATCGCCACCAGCGCCGATATTGACAATAACCAGGTGATGCAGGGCGGCAAGCTGCACTTCACCAAGCCTGGCAAGCCGACCGCCACCATCACCAATCAGGGCACCATCACCGCCAAACAGGCGGGGTTGGTTGGGCTGGTCGCGCCCAATGTGGAAAATGATGGGGTGATTGCCGCCCGCCTGGGCAAAGTCCAGCTGGCCTCTGGCGACCAGATGACGGTGGATCTGTATGGCGACGGATTGATGGAGCTGGCGGTCAGCGATACGGTCGAGGCGCAGTTGGTCAAAAACACCGGCACCATCAGCGCTGAGGGTGGCACCATCGCCCTGACCGCCGCCGCCGGCCGCGAAATCGTTAACAGCCTGGTGCAAATCGAGGGCGAGCTGACCGCGCCCACCGTCGCCGAACACAACGGCAAAATCATTATCGCGGCGGAGGGCGGCAATGCGACGATTTTGGCCGGTGGTCAGATCAAGGCGTCTGGTGAAGCCGCCGGCACAACGGGCGGCACGGTTCGTTTGGAGGCGGATAGGATAGCGGTAACAGGCAAAATTGATGCATCGGGCAAGGCGGGCGGCGGCAAGGTGTTTGTGGGCGGTGATTACCTTGGCGGCAAACCAGGCGCCAAAAAATACGCGGACACCCCGATCAAAAATGCCAAGGCGGTGGTGGTGACTGACAATGCCAGCATCGATGTGTCGGCAAAGGATAGGGGCAACGGCGGCACCGCGATTGTCTGGTCGGATGACTACACCAACTTTGCCGGTACCATTTATGCCAGGGGCGGCGCCATGGGCGGCGATGGCGGTTTTGTTGAAACGTCCTCCAAAGACAATTTGCAGTCCAGCGGCCTGGTGGATGCGGCGGCGATGGCACCTGGCTATCAAGCGGGAACATGGCTGTTGGATCCACGCAATCTGACGATCAGCAGCAGCACGACGAATGGTGCTTTTGACAACGGCAGTCCCAACATCTTTACCCCCACCGGCGACACGGCAACGGTGTTGAACACCTCCATCAACACATCCCTGAACAATGGCACAACGGTCATCCTGAACACGGGCAGCACGGGTACACAGGCTGGCAACATCACCATCGGCGCTGATATATCGAAAACCGACGGCGATGGGGATGCGGGGTTAATTTTGCGCGCCGCCGGGTCGATTCTGAACAGCGGCACACGCACCATCAGCTCTACGTCGGGCAAGCTGCACGTCAAGTTGAACAGCGATTCGGATAATTCTGGTGGTGGGGCGATTGCGCTTAGCAATATGTCTATCACCACCAATGGCGGCAACCTATCGATGGGGGGTGGTAACCTGGCCAGCCAGCAGGCGATTAATGCCGCCTATAGCCTGGCCGATTACGATAACGCCAGCGTCGCCCTGCTGGACACGGCCAAGGGGCTGTCGTCGTCATATAGGAGCGGAATTAATCTGAGCACCAGCAGCGGTACCAGCACCTACAACACGGGGGCGGGCAGCCTGAGTCTGCTGGGTAAGGGGTTGAATTCGGGAGCCAATAACTACGGTGTGGCCATCAACACCAACACCATCGTGCAAACCACCAGTGGTGCCATCAACATCAAGGGCACCGGCGGCAATGGGACGTCTAATAACTATGGTGTTTATGTGACTGGCGCCAGCGCGCTGATCACCTCCGTCAATGGCGCGGTAACGGTGGAGGGGGTTGGCGGCGGCAATGGCACCAGCGGTTCCAACCACGGCACCTATCTTCGTAGCGGTGGGCAGATTACCAGCACCGGCAGTGCGACGCTGAATATCAAGGGCACCGGCGGCAATGGGACGTTTAATAACTATGGTGTTTATGTGGGTGGCGCCAACGCGCGGATTACCTCACTTAATGGCGCGGTAACGGTGGAGGGGGTTGGTAATGGCACGGGCCTTTTCAATTACGGCACCATTCTCAGCAACGGTGGGCAGATTACCAGTACCGGCAGTGCGACACTGAACATCAAGGGCACCGGCGGCAATGGGACGTCTAATAACTATGGTGTTTATGTGACTGGCGCCAGCGCGCTGATCACCTCCGTCAATGGCGCGGTAACGGTGGAGGGGGTTGGCGGCGG
>CAISOG010000009.1 GCA_903887035.1 uncultured Holosporaceae bacterium
GTGGCCAGCACCAGGCCGTTACGATCGACAATATCGCCGCGCTTTTGCACCACGGCGGCCACAGTCTGCGCCTTAGGCTCCTCCACCGAGGTGAAAACCATCAGAGCAACCAGGCGCAAACAAACCAGGCTGAAGGCCAGCGTGCACAGTATCGATAAAAACTTTAACCGCCCCTGCATAACCCTTTCACCCAATTTTTCCGCCAATTTCTCTTGCAGCTCAATAGGCGCAGAGCCATGAGATCTATCGGTACCCCGTGCAGACGACACCGTCAACTGCCAGTTTCGGCTGCGGCGCCAAAATTGCCGCAACATGATCCACCAGTCAACCCGCTGATTCATGCCTGAACGACGATTCATTGCTTAGATCCCCCACTTTTCGGGCTGTTGTGGTTGCCCGTGCTGCCCTTATCCAGGCCATGGTCAGTGCCTTCGCCAGGCTTGGTCAACTTGTCCTGCCCCGCGTTGCCCCCATCATTGGTTGAGGGAATGGCGATGGCAGGCTTGTTGCCGATGGGGGTGTTGTCGTTGGCGGGCGCCGTTAGAAGCGATGCCCCCTGCTGAGCGGTGCTAAGGCGACTGTTAACCTCAGCCCAATCGACAATTTGGTCGGCGGAGGGCGCCTGCAAATGATGAAAGCGGTCGTTGAGTTTTTGCAGATATTCTGGCCGATTCAGATAAGTCCATTCGGTTTGCAACACCCGTTCACGGTCGCCCAACTGGCTCATGTCGGTTTCCAATTGAATCACCTGTCGATTCAGCTCGCTAACCTGATACTTAATCACAAACAGGCTGATGACCGCCAAGGCGGGTAGCAGCAGCAGCCAATAGGGGGTGTGGCGTTGATAGGAAACCCGTGACGATGATACAGAGATAGACATGGCGGCGGGCTCCTTAAAGGTAATGATGGAAAGGATAGGGGTGGGCAGCTGGTGAAAGGATGGGTTAGTTGGGGGTTATCAGACAGGCCGCTCGCAGCTTGGCGGAGCGGGCACGGGGGTTATCGGCAATTTCGGCCTCACTGGGGGTAATGGGCTTGCGGGTTAAGACGTCGAACCAGGCGGTGGCGGGCGTGTTGTTGGGCAAAACGGCGCCATGATGCTTTTGCAAAAACTGTTTGACGATGCGATCCTCCAGCGAATGAAAGCTGACCACCACCAGCCGTCCCAGTGGGCGTAGCAGGCTGAGCGCGTTGGCCAGGGCAGTTTCCAACCGCCGCAGCTCATCATTCACAAAAATGCGTAAGGCCTGAAAACAGCGGGTGGCGGGGTGAATTTTTTCGCGCTGGCCATCGCCGCGTGGCCGCCCGATACAGCTGGCAATCAAATCGGCCAGCTGGCGAGTGTTGGTTAGGGGAGCTTGCTGCCGCTGCTCCACCACCTTGCGGGCGATGCGGCGGGAAAAGCGCTCCTCACCATACACATAGAAAATGTTGGCCAGGTCGGCTTCGGCGTAAGTGTTGACGACATCGGCGGCGCTTAGCCCCGCGCCCGCAAAGCGCATATCCAGGGGGCCATCTTTGGAAAAGGAAAAGCCGCGCTGGCCATCGTTTAGCTGAAAGGACGACAGGCCAAGGTCAAAAACCAGGCCATCAAGACAGCGGCTGGCGGGCAGGTTGGCTTGCGCCAAATGCTGGGGGATCTCATCGAAAAAGCCGTGAAAAAAGCGCAGGCGGTCGCCGCCCAACCTGCCATCAAATTCTTCATCAAATTCTTTGGCCAACGCCCGCGCCCGCGGCTGTGCCGCCGGATCGGCATCAAAGCCATAAACGGTGGTGCCAGGAATGGTCAGAATGCCGCGGCTGTACCCCCCACCGCCAAAGGTGGCATCGGCCAGCACCTCGCCCGCTTTCGGCTTCAGATACTGCATCACCTCGGCCAGCATGACGGGCTGATGCTGAAAGGTCGGCGGCGCATTCATGGGCGCGGAAGAAGCATTGCCGGGGAGGATGCTGTTCATGCCGTTAGCCCGCGGTTGAAGGGTTCAGCCCGGGCAGATTGATGCCCGCCAGGCTTAGTTTTTGCGCTTTTGCCCGCTCCCGCGCCTTGGCCAAATGCTGCTCAAACAATTTGGGTTGCCAGATTTGAAAGGTTGCGCCCTGGCCAACAAAAACCGCCTCCTCCTCCAACCCCGCATGGGCACGCAGACGGTCGGACAGGGTCACCCGCCCCTCACTGTCAAAACTCAACGCCTCCGCATCGGCAAAAATGCTGGTGGCCAACTGTTCCTGTTCATCCGAAAAGGCGGCCAGCTGATCCAGGCGCTGGCTAAGCTGTTGCATCCGCACCAGCCCACACCCCTCCAACGCCTCATGGCGGTAGGAGCGGAACAGCACGACACCCTGAAAAGCCTCCCCCGCCAGCGCCAAGCGAAAGGCCGAAGGCACGGAAACCCGCGCCTTTTTGTCGATTCGGTTGTGGAAGGTCGAAAGAAACATGTTCCCAAATGGGCTTAGGATAAAAGTTGGTGGTAATCTATGGGATAGCATGGGAATGGGTGGGTTGTCAAGATGCAAATGCTTGAGCCACGGGGATTTTGGCGCGGGCGATGGGGGCTAGGCTGGCCGAAACCGCCTGTGGATAAGTTTGTGGGTAGAGCGGATTTGGTGGCCTGGAAAAAGATTGCGATGCCCGCCCCGCCATCGAAGTGTTTTTGCCATCTTCCCTTGCGCCGCGAAAACGCTATAAAGGGGGTATGATGCAAATTCACAAAACCGACGTGGTGATCATTGGGGCGGGGCCGGTCGGCCTGTTCGCCGTGTTTGAGTGCGGCATGCTAAAGCTGCAATGCCATGTGGTTGACACCCTGGACGCGGTGGGGGGGCAGTGTGTGGCGCTGTATCCCGAAAAGCCGATTTACGACATTCCCGCCTATCCGCAAATCATGGCGGCGGAGCTGATTGAAAAGCTTCAGGCGCAGGCGGCGCCCTTTTCCCCCACCTATCACCTGAATCAGCGGGTGGATCGGTTGCAACCCTTGGCCGATGCGGCGGGTTGGCAGGTGGTGACCAGCAACGGTACGCAGATTGAGGCCAGGGCGGTGATTATCGCGGCGGGGGCGGGGGCGTTTGGCCCCAACCGTCCGCCCTTAGATGGGATTGAGGGGTATGAGGTGGCATCAGGTGGCAACCCCGCGCCCGTGCAATATTTTGTTAAGCAGCGGGAGGCCTTTCGGGGCAAACGCCTGGTCATTGCCGGCGGGGGGGATTCGGCGGTTGATTGGGCGCTAAGCCTGGCTCCGATAGCGGCGCAGGTGTCGTTGGTGCATCGCCGCCCCAAATTTCGCGCCGCCCCCGAATCGGTCAGACAGCTAGAGGAATTGTGTGCCAGCGGTAAAATCGACCTGGTGGTGCCCTATCAACTGGCAGGGTTGGAGGGGGATGGACAACGCCTTAGCGCGGTGGTGGTTGAGGATTTGGATGGCGGCCGCCGCAGCCTGCCCGCGGATCACCTGTTGCCGTTTTTTGGCCTGTCGATGGAATTGGGGCCGATTGCCGATTGGGGGCTGGGGCTGACCCGCCACCATGTCGCGGTTGAGGCGGTGACGGGGCGAACCAACCTGCCCGCTGTGTTCGCGGTTGGCGATATTGCCCATTATGAGGGCAAATTAAAGCTGATTCTGACTGGCTTTGCTGAGGCCGCCGCGGCAGCCCACGCCATTCACCCGCTGGTCTATCCCGACACCCCCCTGCATTTCGAATACTCTACCAGCCGCGGCGTTCCGGTATCCTGACAATGGTTTGCACAATCAGGGTATTAACGTGCCAGTTATCGCTGTCGACTATGAGCTGCAAGCGCAGCATTGCCAGCCCGATTTACTGCCGATAATACAGAGCTGTATGAGCTGTTTCGATTCAAAGCCGTTTGATCAGAAAAACCATTGTGGGGATTATTCACAATAAAAGCGGTAAAATTATTATATCGTAATTGATTATGGCTGAATTCAAGTTTGAAGTGCAACAAGGTGGATATTTTGGGTAAAGGCCTCAAGTGGGGTAAGCCAGTTGAGGTTTTTGCGGGGTGTAAGA
>CAISOG010000010.1 GCA_903887035.1 uncultured Holosporaceae bacterium
CGCGCAGGTCGGCCACCGTGATGACGTTAGCGCGGATTAGCAGCAGCAGCACGACGGGCACCTGAAAACACAGGCCAAAGGCCAGCATGAAATGCACCACCAGCTCAAGATACTGATCCAATTTGGGTTCCAGCTGCACGGGCAACCCCGCTATATCGCCGCCCGTTAAATTCTGAAAACTAAGGAAGAAATGCCAGGCGGCGGGAAATACCACCCAATAGGCAAAGGCTATCCCCACCCCAAACAAAATCGGTGAGGCAATCAGAAAGGGCAGCAGCGATCGCCGTTCATTCGCATACAGCCCTGGCGTTACAAACCGCCACAGCTGGGTTCCCGCCATCGGCAGGCTAATCAGCAGCGCGCCGTAATAGGCCACCTTAACCCGCACCAAAAAGGCCTCGGCCAGCCCCGTTGTAATCATGCGATGGCTGACCCCTGGCTGCTGCGCCGCCATCGCCGCAAAGGCATCGGCCAGCGGACTGGTCAGCACCGCCAATAACGGATCCGCCAGCAGATAGGCACCAACAAAGGCGGTAACAAAGAAAATCAAGCAGTAAATAAGACGCCAACGCAACTCCGCCAGATGCTGCCACAGGCTCATTTCCGCGAAATCGCTGGCCTTAGAAATTTTGGGATTACTCATTGGGATGTTTTATCGAGAGATTGGGGTTTTTTCGGCGCTGCCTTTGATTTGGTGCGGGCAGCTTTGGGAGTGAGGTTAGTGGTCGGCTTAGTTGTTGGCTTGGCAGCGGTTTTTGTGGGCAGCTTACCCCCAACTTTTTCAGCGGTTTTCGCCGCCAGTTTAGGCGCGGGCTTCGACACGGGCTTTGGCGTATCGGCCATCGGATCCAGGCGTGGATCAATCCCTAAGCCACTTTCGATAATCGATTCGTTATGCAGCTGCCACCGCCAATGATTAATCTGCCCCTGAATTTTGCCCATCCAGCGACCCATGCGGCGCATCAGCGGCAACAACTCCTCAGGCCCCAACACCACCAACGCGACCGCGGCGATTAACAGCAGCTCGCTACCCGCTACATCCAACAACATTTCCTGCTCCCCCAACTTTTGCCATCATCACCGCACAAAGCCATTTTTGTCATCTTGCTTTTGCTGATGATTCGTCCATAGTTTAAATTCATTAAAGGAGGTAGGGCATGGCCTGGCAAGCCCAACGTTTTCTGCTGACCGATGTGGCATCTGGCCTGTGGTTGACAATCAAATACCTGTTTCGGCCTAAGATTACGGTCAATTATCCCTTTGAACAAAGCCCGTTAAGCTCACGCTTTCGCGGCGAACATGCCCTGCGCCGTTACGCCAGCGGTGAGGAGCGTTGCATCGCCTGTAAATTGTGTGAGGCGATTTGCCCCGCCCAGGCCATTGTGATTGAGGCGGAACCACGCGATGATGGCAGCCGCCGCACCACCCGCTATGACATCGACATGACCAAATGTATCTATTGCGGTTATTGTCAGGAGGCCTGCCCCGTCGATGCGATTGTTGAGGGGCCCAACCAAACCTGGGCGACCGAAACGCGGGAGGAGTTATTTTATGATAAGGAACGGCTGTTGGCCAATGGCGACCGTTGGGAGGCCGAAATCGCCAAGAATCTGGTGACCAACGCCCCCTATGTTTAGAATCCTTATTTAGAATTTTTCGGCTGGTCTGTAACCCATGACATCTTTGCGCGCTGACCCTGACAATCGCCCGGTGACCTCTGGCCGACCCAATCGCAAAACCAGTGGATCCGCTGGCCGCCCACCGCGACGCCCATCATCGCCACGGGGCAATGGCGATAGGGCACAAAAACGCGCCCACAGCTTTCGCCGCTGGCTCTGGAAAACCTGCCTGTTGCTGGTATTGCTGGGCGCGCTGGGGGTTATTAGCCTGTACCTCATGCTGTATCACTACAGCCGCGGCCTGCCCGATCACAACACCCTGGCGGAATACAACCCGCCCGTCGTGACCCGCGTCTATGCGGGGGATGGCCGTCTGTTATCCGAATTTGCGGTGGAAAAACGGGTGTTCGTGCCGATTGAGGTGGTACCGAAACAGCTGATTAACGCCTTTTTGGCGGCTGAGGACAAAAACTTTTACCAACATCCTGGCGTCGATTGGATGAGCGTGCTGCGCGCGGTTGCCACCAATGTCATGCGCATCGGCCAAAACCATCGGCCGGTTGGCGGGTCAACCATCACCCAACAGGTGGCCAAAAACTTTTTGTTGACCAGTGAGCGATCGATTGGCCGCAAAATGAAAGAGGCGATTTTGGCTTTTCGCATCGACAAAACCTATTCCAAAGATCGGGTTTTAGAGCTGTATTTGAACCAAATCAATTTGGGCGCGGGCAGCTATGGGGTGGCGGCCGCCGCCCTGAATTATTTCAACAAATCCTTGGATGAGCTGAGCGTGGCTGAATGTGCCTATCTGGCCGCCCTGCCCAAGGCGCCCAACAATTATCACCCTGTTCGCAATCATGATGAGGCGTTGGCGCGGCGCAACTGGGTCATTGATCGCATGGCTGAGGAGCACTTTATCACGCCAGAGGTGGCTCAAACCGCCTTAAGTGAACCCCTGCACTACAAACCGCAAAGCCGCACCGAAGTGGTAGAGGCAGAGTATTTTAGCGAGGAAATTCGGCGGGAACTGGCCGCCCGCTTTGCCGACAAGCAATTGTATGAGGGGGGGTTGGTGGTACGATCAACCCTGGACGCGGGGCTGCAACGCATTGCCACCCGCGTGTTCCAAGATGGCTTGATGACTTATGACAAACGGCATGGCTATCGTGGCCCATTGGCCAATATCGATACCGATGATTGGCAGACCAAGCTGACCAAACAGCCAGATCCCAAATCCCCGAAAAATTGGAAGCTGGCGGTGGTGCTTAGCCTGAAACCGACGGAGGCCAATATTGGCATTATTGGCAATACGCGCGGCGTTATCCCCTTCACCGACCTTGGCTGGGCACGGCGGGTGCTGCCCAAGGGGGTATCGGCCACCCCCAGCAAGATTGGCGATGTGTTTAAGGTTGGGGATGTCATTCTGGTAGAGCCTGTTGACCCCCCAAAGGTTGATGCAGCAGCCATAGAGTCAGATGGAGAGGCAGCGGCGGATTCAGGCAACACCCGCTATCGCCTGCGTCAAATGCCCAAAATTAACGGCGGCTTCATCGCCCTGGATCCCCATACCGGCCGGGTGTTGGCGATGGTTGGCGGCTTTAGCCATGCCGCCAGCGAGTTTAACCGCGCCACCCAGGCGCAACGCC
>CAISOG010000011.1 GCA_903887035.1 uncultured Holosporaceae bacterium
ATGGCCAGGGTGCTAAGCGCTGGTTCCCCCTTAAGCATTTCCAGCGATACAGGCTTAGCCAGCGGGTTAAGCGGCGCGACATCGACCATCACAAACTTACCGCTATCATCGCTGGGGTCGGGATAGGCGGTGCGAATGACCGTGACCACGCCGACAATCGCCTTACCCTGGTTGGAGTGATAAAAGAATCCCTGATCCCCCATCTGCATCGCCCTTAGATTGTTGGCGGCCTGATGATTGCGCACCCCATCCCAACCGGTTTGACCATCCTGCAACAATTGATTCCAGCTGTAGGCATAGGGTTCGGATTTAAGCAGCCAATAGGCCATGGGGAAACCGTAGATAAGTATTAACAGGATGGGCTTATTATGAAACAGGAGATGTCGATGCACAACCGCCCTTGCCCCCCCCTTGGGGCATGGGCTAGGGTATGGATAAAGGGGGCTTGGTCTTTGCGCGGTTTATACAGATTTATCCCAGTTTTGGCTCTTGGCCTGCTGATCCAGGTGGGCGGGGGGGACGCATGGGCAAAAACTGCGGGCAATACGGCGCCTGCCGCCAAAGCGAAAGCCGCGCCGCAATCCGCCGCTACCAATGATTCCTCATCGACTTTGGATCAACCCACCCTGTCCGTCCGCTTTGGCAACCAGGGGGATTTGATCAAAATTACTTTTGACTGGTCATCACGGGTGGGTGGATACACCGCCACGATGGTGGGTGGCACTGTGCGCGTTGAGTTTGACCAAAGGGGTAAGGTGGATTTGGCGGGGGATGCCGTGTTGCCAGCCGATTTTGGCCGCCCGACGGCCACCAACGCCGATGACGGTAGCCGTTTTGTTATGACGGTTCCGCCAGGAGTCAATTTCAGCCACTATCGCGCTGGCAGTAAGGTGGTGGTGGATATCCGCAACCCCAACGGCAGGCCTTTTGCCAAGCCAGCTGAGGTTAAGCCCGCCCCAAGCGAAGCACCCAAAGCCGGTGCCGACAAAGCGGAGAAAAAAACCGTCGAGCAAATTCAAAAAGAAAAGGCGGAGCAAAAAAAGCAGGAGGAGGAGTCGGCCAAGGTTAAAGAAGCCAAGTTGGTAGAGGCCAGAGCGGCCTATGCCGACAAGCTGATTAAGGAAGCCGAAGAAAAAGCGGCGAGGGAGGAGGCTGCCAGCAAAACGGCCAAGGCTGGGAAAGAAGCCAGTAAAGAGGCGGGCAAACCCAATACGACTAACGACAGTGCCAACCAGAAGGATGTTGCACAGGAAAAGCCTGCTCAACCCAAACAGGTTAGCAACAGCAAAGCCAAAACGACATCCGATAAATCTGTAGGCATATCATCAGCTAATGAAGGGGCAGATCCATCTTCGTCGGTGCAAGTGCCCGATGTCATGGCTGGTGAAGCGCCTTCCCCCGATGCGGCGGCCAGCCTTACGCAAGCCAAGTCGTTGCAGGACAAGGCTAAGGCGGGGGCGTTGTCAACCGCCAAAACGCTGAACCCCAAGGAACGGGCGCTGTTGGCGAAAAATCAACCGCTTGATGGCAAAGCCGAGCCGAGCAAGGCAGTCATAGACAAAAAAACGCTGGCCAAGGTTGATACCAATGTGAAGCCAAAGGGTGAAATTTTGATGCAACGGCAGGTGGTGGCCAAGGGATTGATTCTGACCTTTCCTTTTAGTGAAAAAGTATCGATGGCCGCTTATCCTCGCGCGGGTCGTTACAATTTGGTCTTCAGCCAGCCGATTGCAATTGCCTCCCCCAATTTTGGTGAGTCCGAACGCCCCTATATCACCAACGTTACCAATCATCTGGTGCCAGGCGGCAGCCTGTTACAAATGGAATTGGTGGATGGCGTCGCCCCTAGCTTTCTGCTGGATGGCTATCAATGGATTGTGACCATGAAAATTCAGCCGACGCTGACGGAGCAAGAGGCGATTGTGAATGTTATCGCCGATGGCGCGGGCGAGCCGAAAGCCTCCGTTACGCTTGAAGGGGCAGATAGGTTGATTGATGTTCCCGATCCGATTGCGGGCGATGTGCTTAAGGTTTTGCCAACGATTAAACCGGGTGTTGGCCTTTCCAAGACCCAGCGTTATCCCGAATTTTCCCTGCTAGCCACTGCCCAGGGCGTCGTTGTGGAGCCATTGGCCGATCGACTAAGCGTTGGCCAGAGTAACGATACCGTTACCATAACCAGCGATGCCGGTTTGTACCTAAGCAGAAATATGGTGTCGAACGTTCGAAATTTAGGAAATCAACCTTTAACCAGCGGCACCCAAGCCGATAAAACTATTGCGCCCAACAAGCTGTTGGATTTTGCCAGTTGGCAACAGTTGGGGGATCATAAGACTTTCTCTGAGGCGCGCCATGAGCTTGAGGGGCAGGTCATTTCTGGCAATGTCGATAAAAATGTTGCTCGCCTAACCCTGGCACAATTTTATCTGGCAAACGCGATGTCGGCTGAGGCGATGGCGTTGTTGCAATTGATTGAGCAGGACGATCCAACCTTTTTTGGCCGCCGTGATGTGGCGGCAGCCGCCCTGGTGACCTTGATTATGGAGCGCCGCTTGGCCGAAGCCGATCGCCTGTTGGGCTTTCCCCAACTGATTAATGAGGGCGAGGCAAAGTTGTGGCTAGGGCTTTTGCGAGCGGTGCAGGGGCGCTTAGCCGATGCGGCGGAGGCCTTTGCTCAGGCGCCCGAACTGCCCGACAGCTATCCCATCCCCTATCGCTTGGCCGTCGGCAAAGCCATGATTCAATCCGCCCTGGCCGGGGAAAAATTTGACCGCGCCCGCCAAATGATTACGCAAATGGCAGGGTTGCAAGGGCTGAACCAAAATCAGGCGGATCAAATTGAATTGTTGCAGGCCGAACTGCCTGAGCCTCAA
>CAISOG010000012.1 GCA_903887035.1 uncultured Holosporaceae bacterium
GCGCCCGCACCTGACCATCGCCCAACACGGCAATCACCAGGCGGTCGGTCAACACCAACCCACCCTGCGCCACCGCATCGCCGCCATCGGTCACGGCTTTTTGCCGCCACAGCTGAGCGCCGTCGTTCAGATTGGTGGCCAGCACAACGCCCTGGCTGTCCAGCGTGAAAACCGCCCCACCCATGCTGGTCGGCTGACTGATCAACAGCACCTTATCCTTTTGGCTGCCAGAGCCTATATCGGCCTGCCAGCGCGGTGTCCATTGACCCGACCAGGCCAGATGTTGCGGCGCCTGATCCCCCTGCCCGCCATAGCCCATCCAGGCGGCGGGGCGGGTGGGATCGGCCAGCTGAAGCGGGTTTAGCCCGGCGGTTTCATCCGCCTGCAACGCGGGGGTAGTGAAAACGGGGCGACGATCCCCCACCAATTTGGGCTTATCATCGCTGCACCCCGCCAAGCTGATGATGGCCAGCAGGCAGGCCAAGGGGATTGCGCCAGGCCGATAGAGGCGGGCGCACGATTTTACCATAGTCATAGGGGCTAAAATCCACATTACTGGCTTGTTCCCTGGGCATTGTTGGTCGATCCAAGGGCAGGTGTCTGGCTGATAGCATTTTGATTGTTGAGCGCATCATCGGCATCGTCATGATCATGATCATGACCGGCGCGGGCGTCATCAGAGCTGATAATGTTGTTGGGGGCAGCTAGTCCCAGGCGGCTGTGCACCAGGGTCAACAACCCCTCAGCCCGTTCGCGGGTTGCCACGGGTACATCCTTACGCTCCACCAACGCCTGCAACTGTTTGCGGGCGGCATCCATTTGGTTGGCCTGAATATAGGCCAATCCCACCAATTCCATGGCCAACCCCGCCCAGGCATTATCCTTGGCAACCAATGGCTTAAGCCAGCCGTCCACCGCGGCGGGATCGACAGCTTTGCCGCCCTGCTCCACCATCCGCTGGCCTACTATATAGCGGGCATAGTGGCGCAACGGTTGATCCACATGGTTGTCATCCGCCATTTGCTTTAACGTGGCCAAAGCCGCGCCGGCATCGTTCGATTTCTCCTGCAATGCCGCCAGGTGAAGCTTAGCCAGCGCCGCATAGCCGCCCTGTTGACTGGCCAATTGCCCAAAGGCTGCCTCAGCCGCTGGTTGATTGCCCGCCGCCAACTGCCCGAGGGCGCCGCTAAAAACTACCGCCTGATTGGCCAGCCGTTTGGCGGTCACCTGGTGCCACCCCGCGTACAACACCCCGATCAGCAGCACGACACCGCCCAGGATCATCAACAGCTTTTTGTGTTGGCGGCAAAAAGCCAAAAACTGCTCACGACGGTATTCTTCATTAACTTCGCGAAAGACATCCAGGCTCATTGCATCTTCTCCTACCAGATTGGGCGGTCAGAATAAGGGATTGCGACCGTCTTGACAATTGGTCAGCAATCATCGGCCATGGCGCTGCTTAACACTATGGTATTGGTTGCCTCTATCTGCTAATTTAGCCGCCTTTAACCCAGCTTCAATGCCAAAGCCAATGAGCATGATGATGCACAAGTTTTATCGGCGCCTGTTTGTTGTGTTGGCGA
>CAISOG010000013.1 GCA_903887035.1 uncultured Holosporaceae bacterium
ATGTTGGTGCTGGACAGTCAGGAGATCCAAAAGCGCTTTAACCTGCCCGATTTCACAGGGTCGCTGTTCATGCATGCGGTGCGCATTACCGGTCATGACATCATCAAATATATCATTGATGACTATGGTGATGATGCCACCGTGCTATCGGTTACCCACGATGCCAACAGCTGGCCAGCCGATCTGTATGCAGGCCTTCCCCAACTGCAACCTGATGAGCGGGTGATTGTGTGGTTGCAAAACAGCCATCCCGTCACGATCCCCGCGGGGGAAATTGCCCTGAACCGTATGGGACGCAACCATAAGCCGCAGGATCGCTTTCCTTTTGCACAAGAAATCCCCCCCTTTGGCACCGCCGCCCTGGTCGTCAACGACCTGATCCCCGCGCCCGACCAGGCGGATCAATTGGAGTTGCAGGCGGGACGTTTTGTGGTGCGCCCCCGCTATGAGATTATTCAGTCGCCCCAATCAGGCGGGCGAAGCCATCTGTGCCATATCAATGTGGAACGTACCGATCTTAAGCCCGATCCCGCCTTGGCCAAATGGGCATCGGAGTTTGGTAAGGGCTTTATCCTGGCCTTACCGATTATGCCGCAGGCCAGCTTTGAAACCGTGCTGTTGCCAACGCCGATGGCCACCTGCCAACAAGAACTCCGCCTGAAAGCGCTCATCTATGATGCCGCTGGCCAGCTGGTGTTGCAGCGGCGTTTGGGGCGGATTGGCCGCGAGGAAACCGTTGTGCTTCCCGTCAATCAGTGGCTGGCGCAGGCGGGATTGTCGCTGAGCCATGACTATGGCCATGCTGAGCTGATTTATGATTTTGACGGTGATGACGGCCAGGATGCGGGTGCCGCGCATGCCGATGGCTGGCTGCACGCCATTGCCCGCTATCGCCAACGCAGCAGTGGGCACCAGGCGGATACCAGCTTTGGCGCCCATATGTTTAACATGGCCGCCACTTATAAGGGGCAACCCTTTTCCTATCGGGGGGCACCGCCAGGGCTTAGCACCCGTTTGTATCTTCGCCTTGGTCAGGCTGGCCATGTTGATGCGGCGGCCGATTCGGTGCAGGCAGCGGGCATGGGGGGCGGGATACGCCTGTTCTGCCACCTGATTTACCCGACCTCACGCCCGTGGCTGCCGCAATCCGATACCCAGTTGTTGTTGTATGATGGTCATGGGCAACAGGTCGCCACCACCACCCTTACCATTCCATGCAACGGATCACGGCTGTGGTACTATGATGAGCAGTTTAGCATGGCGGAGAGGAAAGCGGCGGGCGCCAATGGCTATATCATCGTGCGCGATACCGGTTGCCGTTTGTTTGGCTATCACGGCCTGATGGCGGGCGATACCGCCTTTGCCATGGATCATATGTTCGGGGCGTAAGGCCGCTTAGCTGGCGTTTTTGCGACTCAGGGTGATGCGTGGCTCCCGCCCGCTGACCAGCCGACCAATATTGGCGCGGTGGGTGAACAGCAGCAGCAGGGCGGCCAGCAACAGATACGGCAACCGCTCCATATCATACATTAGATAGGCCACGATTGGCAGGGCGCAAACCGACAGGATAGAGGCCAGCGAGGATAGGCGGAAGATAAGCGCCACCGCCAGCCAAATCGCCATGGCGGCCAGTCCTAACCCTGGTGCCAACATCAATAAGGTTCCCAAATAAGTGGCCACCCCCTTACCCCCCTTAAACCGCAACCAAATTGGAAAGATATGGCCAATGATGCCGGCCAGAGCCAGGATGCAGGCGAAAAAATCTATGATCGGCGCGCTTTCATCTTGAGGGTTCCACTCTCCACTCGTTAGCCACACCAAAATCGCTGGCAAGCCTGCCGCCAATGCCCCCTTAGCGCCATCCAGCACAACGGTCAGCAGACCCAGCCGCCAGCCCGCGTGGCGCACCACGTTGGTTGCCCCCGTGCTGCCCGAACCGCTGGCACGCAAATCGCCAACGCCCGCATAATTGGCCAACAGATAGCCAACAGGAATAGACCCCAGCAGATAGCCGAGCAACAATAAGGAAAGAATAAACAGAATCATGATGGATACAGCCTATCAAGCCGCCGCCAACGCCGCAACCGAAAGCAAGAAATCTGAAAACTGCAGCTAAAAACTATAAATGGTCTTGAAGTACACCAGATTGCTGCCCCTAATCAAAATACCCTCTGGCCGAACCGTTCCAGCAACCGAGGGCAATTGTGCGGTGGCAATGGTATCCGATGCGCTGGCCGACCCCGTGGTGGTAACCCCCTGCAGCACGGTTTGCCCGCCCGCGGTGGTGGGGGGAACCAATTTTTGCAGGCTGTTTACGGTTGCCGCGGTATCAAATGCCGTGGTCAGCGGTGCGCCCCACAACAAATTGTTAATCTGCGACCCTACCGCCGGTGCAATGGGCGTGGTGTAAACGATATAGGTTGCCGAACGCGGCGCGCTATCAGTTCCCGTTGGCGCAGTTACCCCCTGAGCGCCAGCGCCATAATTGCTTGTCCATACCCGGGTGAAATGCAGCATGCAGGTGGCGGCGCCGTTATTGCCTTCTTGTTCAAACGTTGCAGCGTCACAAGCTGACGGGTTGGCATAGGCATTGACAACCGCTTTAGGCAACGCCCAGGTGCCGCGTGGCCCCAACAAATTTTCCTTGCGATTGTACAGCTGGCCATAGCTTGATGTTGGACTGTTTACCCCATCGGTGGATCCATCCGCCATGCGGCGATAGGCAAAAATCTGATCCGCCTGCAACCCATTTTGCTGCATCATGGTCAGGAAGGCGCGTTGCCCATCCCCCGCGGTACGAACTAATTGATTGGCCGCCAATCGATTTTCGGTATCAATACTGTTGCTTTGACTGGCGCCGCCCATAATGGAAATTGCGGCCAGGGTCACGGCGATCAGCGCCAAAGCCAAAAAAACGATGCTGACGGCAAAACCCGCCTGCAGACCTGCCTTAGGGCATGAGGCTTTTGTCATTTGATGAGATTGTTTTACCATAAATTTACCGCCGTTGATTGGAGCAAGATAAGATTGCATTTTAGCATTCTAACATCAAATCATGATAAAACTGTTGCAATCAATTGATGCAAGTTGCTTTTGGCAATTTTGAGATCCGACGCGCTAAGGCAATAGGGCGGCATCAGGTACAAACTGTTGCCCAAAGGGCGCAGCAACAGGCCGTAGTTGGCCGCCTGCTGCCGCAAATTAACACTGAACGCGCTGCCATAATCGGTGGTGACGTCGGTAAAAT
>CAISOG010000014.1 GCA_903887035.1 uncultured Holosporaceae bacterium
AAACTGATCTGTACAAAGTGAACTGTCAATTATTTGGAAGCGACGAAAAAAATATCTGTTATGCATCTCAAAGATTGTCCGCAAATGGCAACAGTCGCTACGTTGATATTTTGATAAATACTGGCGAATGTGGTGCGCGATATTTTATTGGGTCAAAAATGACTCTGATTGACAACAAACCACATGCGGTAGACAACTATCAAATTCCATACAAAAATATTCCCGAACGTCCTATCTGAAGATATTGATCCCTAAGTGCGCCCTGGTAGGATTCGAACCAACACACGCAGTTGCATCACTTCTTGTTGACGGCTGGCGGGTTGGCTGGCTATGGTAGGGGGCATTTGGCGAGGGGGCGGGACGTTCTCTACCCCCCTGCCTGCCTCCATCGCTTTTCACCCTTTCTATCTTGCTATAAAGGATTTTGACCATGACCCCTAATGCCACCGCTGTCAGCGCTGTTGCCAACGCCCTGGACGCCGCCATTCGGCCGCTGAACATCCTGGATCACCCCCTGTACCAACTGTGGAACCATGGTGAACTGCCGAAAGAGGTGATCAGCCTGTACGCTCGCCAATACCACCACCATGTTGACGCCTTTCCCCGTTACATCAGCGCGATTCACAGCAATTGTGCCGATATGGCCGCCCGCCAAATGCTGTTGGAGCATTTGATTGAGGAGGAGTCCGAAACCGCTACCAAATCCAGCCACCCAACCCTGTGGCGCCAATTTGCAATCGGGCTGGGCAACAGCCTGGAAGCGGTTGAGGCGGAACGCCCTCTGGCCAACACCAGCGCGCTGGTACAGCTGTTTTTTGACAAATGCCGCCAATCTTATGCGGCCGGCCTGGGCATTCTTTACGCCTATGAATCCCAAGTGCCCGAAGTCGCCGACTTTAAAATTAAGGCGCTGCAAAACTTCTACAACGTGCAGGATGCCCGCACCCTGAGCTTTTTTGAGGTGCACCGTGAGGCCGATGTGCATCACCGCCACGAAATCGCCAGCCTGATTGCCGCCCTGTCACCCGCTGAGCAGGCGGAGGCTAAGGCCGCAGCTGAGGAGGGCGCCCGCGCCCTGTGGCAATTCCTGGATGGCGTGGCCGAAGCCGCCAACCTGGATCTGGCCAATATGGATATGGACTGCGCGGTCATGCAATAACCGCCGTTTCCGGCTATTCCAAAAGGGGCATGGGTCTGAACGACTCATGCCCCTTTTTTGTGTAAATTTTAAAGCGATGGGGACGGCCAGACTGGCGCGTGTCCACCAGCCTAACGCTTCTTAAGAGCAAATGGGAGGGAAATGCGTTAAACCGCGTATTCCAGCAGGGCTGCGCCGTCACCCTGTTCCCCCTCCGCGACCGCGGCATCAAAGCTGGCAATCGCCGCCAGGTTCATGATGCCCCGCACCGTCACCGACGCGCTGGCCAGATGAATCGGCTGCGCCGCGCCCAGCAGGATGGGGCCAATCGGCAAGCCATCCCCCACCACCTTGGTCATGTTATAGGCAATGTTGGCGGCGTCCAAATTGGGGAAGATAAACAAATTGGCGCTGCCCTGCAGGGTGTTTTCGGGGTACAGCCGTTGCCGAATCCCCTCCTGCACCGCGGCATCGGCATGCATTTCCCCCTCAATTTCCAGGGTGGGATCCAACACCCGCACCCGTTGCAACACCTCACGCATTTTCATCGCGCTGGGGCTATCATCTGTCCCAAAGTTGGAATGGGATAACAGGGCAACCTTTGGCACAATGCCAAAATCGCGCACCCGTTGCGCCGCCATCAGGGTGATTTCGGCCAGCTCAGCCGCGCTGGGATCCTGATTGACATAGGTATCGCACCAGAACCAAAAACCCTTCGGCAACACCAACACATTCAACGCCGCAAACACATTGGCCTTTGGCATCAGGCCAATGACGTTGCGCACCGCCAACAAATGATCGGGATAGCGGCCGTTAACCCCACAAACGGCGGCATCCGATTGCCCCGTTTTGACCAGCAGGCAGGCCAACAGGGTCGGATCGCTGCGTACCGCCTGTTTGGCAATCGCGGGGGAAATGCCGCGCCGCGCCATCAGGTGATGATACAGCTGCACCAAATGATCCAACCCCTCATTGTCTTCGGGATTGACCAGTTGGCAATCTTGGCCGGGAACAAAACGCAGCCCCAGGCTGGCCACCATCCGCGCCAAAACAGCGGGACGGCCAATCAGGATTGGCACCGCCAACCCCTCATCCAAAATGCCCTGCACCGCGCGCAGCACCCGTTCATTCTCCCCCTCGGCAAACACCACCCGTTTGGGCTTTTGGCGCGCCTTATCCATCACGGGACGCATCACCAGGCCGGATCGGAACACAAAAGTGCTAAGGCGCTGTTTATAGGCGTCAAAATTTTCGATCGGGCGGGTGGCAACCCCGCTTTCCATCGCCGCCTTGGCAACAGCGGGCGCCAATTCGGTAATCAACCGTGGGTCAAACGGCTTAGGAATGATGTAGTCGGTACCAAAGGTCAGGGTTTGCCCGCTATAGGCATTGGCAACCACCTCCGACGGCTCCGCCAGCGCCAAATCGGCCAGCGCCTTCACGCAGGCAATTTTCATCGCATCGTTAATCTGGGTTGCCCCCACGTCCAACGCCCCACGGAAAATATAGGGGAAACACAGCACGTTGTTGACCTGGTTGGGATAATCGCTGCGCCCCGTCGCGATAATGGCATCGTCACGCACCGATCGCACCAAATCTGGCCGAATCTCCGGCTCTGGATTGGCCAGCGCCATCACCACCGGTTTGGCGGCCATAGTGTCCACCATCTCTGGCTTTACCACCCCCGCCGCCGACAGCCCCAAAAAGACGTCGGCGTCGATCATCGCCTCACCCAGCGTGCGCATATCGGTGGGGCGGGCATAGCGCCCCTTAAACTCATCCATATGCTCTTCCCGCCCCTCATGCACCACACCGTTCAAATCGGTCAGGACGATGTTATCGGGGCGCAGCCCCATGGTGACCAGCATATCGACGCAGGCCAGGGCGGCTGCCCCCGCGCCCGACGTGACCAACCGCACCTCATCAATCTTTTTGTCGACCAGGCGCAGGGCGTTGACCACCGCCGCCGCCACGATAATCGCCGTGCCATGCTGATCGTCATGGAAAACGGGGATATTCATCCGCTCCTTCAGCAGCCGTTCGACCAGAAAACATTCAGGCGCCTTAATGTCTTCCAGATTGATACCGCCAAAGGTCGGCTCCAGCGCGGCAATCACCTCAACCAACTTATGCGGATCCAGCTCATCAACCTCAATATCAAACACATCGATATTGGCGAACTTCTTGAACAGCACCGCCTTACCCTCCATCACTGGCTTAGACGCCAGCGGGCCAATATTGCCCAGCCCCAACACCGCCGTCCCATTGCTGATAACCGCCACCAAATTCCCGCGGGAGGTGTAGTCGCTGACGCTGGCAGGATTTTCGACAATCGCTTCACAGGCGGCCGCCACCCCCGGGGAATAGGCCAATGCCAAATCCTTTTGGTTGACCAACGGCTTGGTGGCGACAATCGCCAATTTGCCGGGGGTTGGGAATTGGTGATAATCCAAAGCCTTTTGTTGAAAGTTTTTGTCCATAGTGGGATGCCTAACAGTTTGAAAAAGGGGAAGAGAAAAGAAATAATGGAAAGGAGAAAATGGAGAGAATTGTTGACGATCGACTGATGACAGCCTGGCAAGTCATCCATGCCGCATCACAACAAAGCGTGCAAGATTAAACCAACGCTGCCCCCTCCTCACTGGCGGGGGCAATATCCTCCTCAGCGCTCAGAATCATTTGGTGGTGGCCAGCCCCGCTGGGAATCATCGGATAGCAATTTTCGCGCTGATCCACGCACACATCGACCAACACGGGGCCGGGGGTGGCCATCATCTCATCAATCACGCCATCCAAATCATCAACGCTGTGCGCCCGCAGGCCAACCATGCCATAAGCCTGTGCCAATTTGACAAAATCGGGCAGGGAATCGCTGTAGCTATGGGCATAACGGCCACCGAACATCAGCTCCTGCCACTGCCGCACCATCCCCATCCATTGGTTGTTCAGGATGAAAATTTTGACGGGCAGCTGGTACTGCATGGCGGTCGACAGCTCCTGAATATTCATCTGGATGGAGGCCTCACCAGCGATATCGATAACCAGCGCATCGGGAAAGGCCATTTGCACCCCAATCGCCGCGGGGAATCCATAGCCCATCGTCCCCAACCCGCCGCTGGTCATCCACCGATTGGGCAGGTCGAATTTGAAATGCTGCGCCGCCCACATCTGATGCTGCCCCACCTCGGTCGTGATATAGGTATCGCGGCCACTGGCACGGGTTTTTTCATATAGCCGTTGAATGGCGTATTGCGGCTTAATGACGGGATCGTTGCGCTTAAAACTTAGGGAGTTTACGGCGCGCCAGGCCGCAATCTGATCCCACCAGGGTTGCAACGCCTGACGATTACTCTGATAGCCCTTAGCCTGCCACAGCCCCAATATCTGCCGCAACACCTCCTGCACATCGCCGACAATACCGATATCCACCGCCACATTTTTGTTGATGGAGGAGGGGTCGATGTCGATATGAATTTTTTTCGAGCGCGGCGAAAACTCGCTCAACTTGCCCGTCACCCGATCATCAAAACGCGCGCCAACGTTAATCAACAGGTCGCATTCATGCATCGCCAAATTGGCCTCATAGGTGCCATGCATCCCCAACATGCCCAAAAACTGCGGGTCATTGGCGGGAAATGCCCCCAACCCCATCAGGGTCAGGGTGCAGGGAAAGCCGGTCAGCCGCACCAGATCCGTCATCAGCCGACTTGCCTCAGTCCCCGAATTGATAATGCCGCCGCCGCCATAGAACACAGGCCGCTTGGCGGCGTGAATCAGCTCCACCGCTTCATGAATGCTGGCAACATCGCCCTTGGTTTTGGGACGATAGCTGGGATGGGCAAACTGGCTGGCGGGCTTATAGGCGGTGGTGGCCAGCTGAATATCTTTGGGCAGGTCGATAACCACGGGGCCTGGCCGCCCACTTTTGGCAACATAGATCGCTTCGTGCATGATGCGCGGCAAATCCTCAATCCGCTTGACCAGGTAATTGTGCTTGGTGCAGGCGCGGGTAATGCCCACCGTATCCGCCTCCTGAAACGCATCGCTGCCAATCAAATGGGTGGGCACCTGGCCGGTCAGGCACAGAATGGGAATGCTATCCATCAGCGCATCGGTCAGCCCCGTCACCGCGTTGGTTGCCCCCGGGCCCGAGGTGACCAACAGCACCCCGACCTTATTGCTGGCGCGGGCATACCCCTCCGCCGCGTGCGCCGCCGCCTGTTCATGCCGCACCAGGATATGTTGCACGGCGTCCTGGCGAAAAATTTCGTCATACAGGGGCAACACCGCCCCGCCAGGATAACCAAAGATGGTATCCACCCCATGCTCCGCCAGGGCGCGCAAAACAATCTGGGCACCTGTCAGTTGGTTGGTGGTGGCTTGGTCAGTCATTCTAATGTTTTAACAGCCCACCCGCCTTGAAACAAGACCGCGTTACAGCGATAACGGCAAATTGTCGATTAAGCGGGTTTGCTGGGGCGGGGCGCCCAAACGGGCGGCGGTCAACAGACGATATTGGCCACTGGCAAGCTTTTCTGTTGGGGCAACCGCCGCCAAGCTGTTGGCATCGCGCAGTTCCAGATAATCGACACTGGCATAACCCGCCGCCAACAACCGATCCACCCCCTGTTGGCAGGCGATGGCGGGCGGGATGCCAGCCTGCAACTGTGCCGCCACCGATTGCAGGGTTTGGGGAATCGCCGCCGCCTGTTGCCGCTGAGCGGGGGTCAGGTACAGGTTGCGCGACGATTGCGCCAGCCCGTCATCCTCCCGCACGGTTGGCACCCCCACCACCCGCAGCGGCAGGTTGAAATCCTGCACCATTTGCCGCACCACATGCAGCTGTTGATAGTCTTTTTCGCCAAAATAGGCGGCCGTCGGTTGGGTCAGGGTGAACAGCTTTAGCACCACGGTTGCTACCGCATCGAAATGACCAGGGCGGAAATGACCGCACAGCTGATTGGCAATCGCCCCCACCACCACGCTGGTTTGATAATCGGGCGGGTACATCGCCGCCACGCTGGGCAAAAACACCGCATCCACCCCTTCCTTTTCCAACAAGGCCAAATCCTGCGCCTCTGGACGGGGATAGCGATCATAGTCCTCATGGGGGCCAAATTGGCGGGGGTTAACGAAAATGCTAACGATCACCTGTTGATGGGTGCGGCGGGCTGGCCGAACCAGGTTCAAATGCCCCTCATGCAGCGCCCCCATGGTGGGAATCAGGCCAAGGTCATCGCCACCGACGGTTTCCCGCCATGCCCGAAGCGATTCCAAATCGCGTAGCAGCGCCATCGCCATGATTAGCCTCTTTTGGGTCGCAATTGGCTAACCTTAGAGCCGATTTTAGCCCCACTGCCACCATTATCCTGGCCATCATCCTGAGTGATCTGGCCATAAATGGCTGGCGAATCGCTGCTTTTGCTTTCTGCCCCATCCTCTAAGCCATAGACCTGTTCCGCGCTGGGAAAGGTGCGCGCCCGCACATCCGCGGCAAAGGCCTGCAACGCCGTGGCGGCCAGGCTGTTCAGATCGGCGTAGCGTTTGACAAAGCGGGGGGCACGACCACCCTGCCAGCCCAACAAATCCTCACTAACCAAAATCTGCCCGTCGCAGGCGACGCTGGCACCAATGCCGATGGTGGGAATCGCCACCGCCTGGGTAATGGCGCGCGCCACCCCCTCCGCCACCGCCTCAACCACCAAGCCGAACGCGCCCGCCGCCGCCAACGCCTTAGCATCGGCCAGCAGTTGCGCCGCCGCCGCCGCATCCCGCCCCTGATAACGATAGCCGCCGATGCTGTTGACCGATTGCGGCTGCAACCCGATATGACCCAACACGGGGATACCACGCGCGGTCAGAAACTCTACCGTCTCCGCCATCACCTGCCCCCCCTCCAGCTTGACCGCCGCCGCCCCAGTTTCCTTCAGCACCCGCGCCGCGCTGTCAAAGGCCTGCGCCGGGCTGGCCTGATAACTGCCAAAGGGCAAATCAACCACCACCAAGGCTTTGCGGCAGGCGGCCACCACGCTGCGGCCATGGGCAATCATGATGTCGAGGGTTACGGGCAGGGTGCTGGCCTGGCCATAAGCCACCATCGCCAACGAATCGCCTACCAACACCAGATCGGCGACTTGATCCGCCAGCCGCGCCATAATCTGATCATAGGCGGTCAGGCAGACCAACGGCTGCGCCCGCCCCTTAGCGGCCAGAATATCCGCAACACTATAGGGTTTATCCACCAAAGCCGCCGCCTGTTCCTAAAGAATTTCTGCTAACAAACGCTTATTTGTTTTTGCGCACTTCCGCAAGCGAGACGGAGGCTTTTTGCCAGTGCCGCTGACTGCTGTGCTGGGGATCCTGCCGCCAATAACGTTCCATAAACAGGAAGATTAGGGAGACGGAGCAGCCAATCAAGATCAAGCCCGTCACCCCCTGGATGGAGGCCATGATGCGGATATAGCCCTTGGGGATGATATCGCCATAGCCCAGCGAGACATAGGTGACGGTGGAGAAATAATAATAGTCGAGGAAAACATTCACCTCACCCATCAGCGTGCCCAATTTGAATTGCAAGATCGCCAGCATATAGGCGCCCGCAAAAATGGTGATGTGAACAAAATGCGCAAGAATGTTAAGCAAAACCAACACCATAATCCGCGCCTGGGTTGGCATAAAGGTCAGTTTGTCCGACAATTTCCAGGCATAGAACATCGTTTCGTACTGCAAAAACAGGGTCAGCAGCACCACCATCATCGACAGC
>CAISOG010000015.1 GCA_903887035.1 uncultured Holosporaceae bacterium
ATACGCCGGAAGGATTTAAGGTGTGGGATGAGGTTCTGCACGGTGGGACGGCGTCAGCCGCGCCTGCCTTTAGGCCGATACCCAAACCCTCGTCTTTAGACGAGGGTGGTTGATTCGGAACAAGAATACAGAATGGGCATTTTGAGATGTACTGTCATTAACAAATATAATGAAAGCTTAATCCCAGTAAAAGATGGCAGAATCGAACTGCCCATCGCTGAGCAGGGCTTTCCGATCAAAAAAATCATTGTTTCGCCGATCGGGGATCAGGAATTAAACCACGAAATTCTATCACTATTTGTCAAATCCGACCCTAGGTATCATGGGATTGAGGTCACAAAATCCGCCATCCCACATATATAGCCACCATGGTCAAGCCCTTAAGGCATCATGGCATCAAAATCGGGGATTTCGCGTTTCAAAAATTCCTCAAACAACGGCACGGTAAAGGCGGTGTTGCCATGGGCGGGGCTGTAAATCATACCCTTAGCAATCAATTGGGCGCGAATCGGCGCCACCCGTTCAACCGATTTTCCCATTTTGCTGGCAATATCCCCCGATTTCTGCGGGGTATCGCCCAAATCTGCCAATGCCCGTACATAGCGTTTTTCGGTCGGGGTCAGGCGATCTAACCGCACCCGAAAGAAATTCTTATCAAGATTTTGTAGGGATTTTATGGTGGCCTGGGCAACATCATCGGCCGTTATGGGTGATTGTTGGGCTGAATTCCATACATGATAGCCCCATTCCTGCAGAAAATAGGGATAACCCCTTGTGCATTCATAAATGGCGTTCAGGGCATCTTCGGTAAAATCAATGCCCAAAGACTTGGCGGGCACGGCCAGGGCAATGTGCGCGCTTTTTTTGTCCAAAGCCCCAATTTCGGGATAGGCAAATAACCGTTCGGCATAGGATTTTGAATTGCCAGCCTTGCCAATAAGTTGCGGCAATCCCGCACCGATAAGAATAAGGGGCAAGGAAAGCTGGGAAATGCGATGCATCGCCATAATCATGGCGCTTAATTCTTGTTCTTCTAAATACTGCAATTCATCGATAATAATGGCAATGGCGGTCTCCCGTTCTTTGGCGGCCTCGCCAATGGCAACAAAGACGGCGGTTAAATCCACGGCCAAATCGCCGCTGTCGGCGGTGCCGCTTTCAGGATCGATGTCGATATAAAACTCCAAATCGCCGATTTTGACCTTCATGCTGTTAACGAAGCTTTTGAAAACCCGCAACGCCCGTTTGGCCTTTTGGCTGATCGACTGACCGCGATCCAGATCAAAGATCAATTTCTTTAAATGGGGTGCCAGCAGTTCGGTTAACGATTTTTTCTGTCGATTTTCATAGGCTTCGATAAAAACCACCTTGTATCCCGTATCCTCCGCCCGCCGCTGAATTTCCCCCAACAGCACCGTTTTGCCCGTACCGCGCAACCCAACCAGCATCAGGCTTTTTTCGGCACGGCCATCTTTAACCCTGGTTAAGGCCACCTGGGCATCTTCCAAAATCGCCTCACGGCCAGCCAACTCAGGCGGTGGGGTGCCGGCACCAGGGGAAAAGGGGTTTTTTGCGCGATCCATTTGTAACAACCTTATCTAAGATTATCCTATCTTATACCATCTTATCCTATCTTAGTCTATATAGTCCTAAGATGGGTTAAGATTGCTACAAATGGCCATGCTGACCTGTTGGTGTTTGGGCGGGGTATCACGGTTGGATAGCATGGTTGCGGGACTGGGTAGGGGGGCTGGGTAGGGGGGGAATGGCGCGTGCTGCCCCCACCACTGACCTTTCCCCACCACTGACCTGTCCTCATTGAGGGGTGCGGCAATTTCGCAAGCGCAAAACGGCTTGGCCGCCGCGGGCAGGATTCCCCTTGTCGATGGCGCGGGCTTGTGACATCAGTAGCGCTTAACGGGCGTTGATGCAGGGCGGATGTTGCCTTTTGCGAAAGGACTAAGCCCCAAATCACCTGTTACCCCCCACAAAAACCTGAAGGAGACAATGAATGCTGATTGGTGTACCCCGCGAAGTAAAAGACCATGAATATCGGGTTGGCCTGGTACCGGCCAGCGTTCATGAGCTGACCCACAACGGCCATCAGGTGCTGATCGAAACCCAGGCGGGCGTTGGCATCGGATTCAGCGACGATGACTATCGCGCGGTGGGCGCCACCATTGCCGCCGATCCTGAGGAAGTTTTTGCCAAGGCCGACATGATTGTGAAGGTTAAGGAGCCTCAGCCACAGGAATGCCGTTGGTTGCGGCCTGGCCAAACCCTGTTCACCTATTTGCACCTGGCGGCGGAACCATCCCTGGCCGAGGCCTTGGTCAAAAGCGGCTGCACCGCCATTGCCTATGAAACCGTTACCGATGATCGCGGCGGCCTGCCCCTGCTGTCCCCCATGAGTGAGGTGGCGGGGCGCATGTCGATTCAGGTCGGTGCCCGCTGTTTGGAGAAATACCAGGGCGGCAGTGGCGTGTTGTTGGGCGGTGTGCCCGGCGTTCCCCCCGCCAAGGTTGTCATCCTGGGCGCGGGTAAGGTTGGCACCAACGCCGCCCGCATGGCCATGGGGATGGAGGCGCGGGTAACAGTGTTGGATAAATCCCTGTCCCGCCTGTACGACCTGGATCTGCAATTTGGCAGCAAGATTACGACGCTGTATTCCACCATGGATACGGTGGAACAGGCGGTGGCCAATGCCGACCTGGTGGTGGGTGCGGTGTTGATTCCTGGCGCGGCCGCCCCCCGTATTGTCTCAGCCGAGCTGATCAAGAAAATGCGGCCAGGCAGCGTGGTGGTGGATGTGTCGATTGACCAAGGCGGATGTTTTGAAACCAGCCGCCCAACCAGCCATTCCAACCCAACCTATGTGGTCAACGGCGTGGTACATTATTGCGTCACCAACATGCCTGGCGCGGTGGCGCGTACCGCCGCCTTTGCCCTGAACAACGCCACCCTGCCCTTTGTGATGCAGCTGGCCAATTTGGGCATTCAGCCAGCGATGGATGCCAACCCCCATTTGGCGGCTGGCTTAAACATTGCCAATGGCAAAGTGGTGCATGCCGCGGTGGCCGAAGCCGTCGGGGCGGATCATCAAAAAGCCGCCTAAAAACAATCGAATAACGTTGCCCTGTTTTTGCCAAAATGGGCGCGCATTCTGTTGATGTTTCCACCTCTTTTCCTAAAGGAAAAAACCATGAAAAAACTGTTAGCCGCTTTGGCAATTTCTGCCTCTGTTGTTGCGTTGAGCGGTGTCGCTCAAGCTGCTGATAAAAGCATCAGCAACAGCGCGACCACGGCGACTTCGACAACTTCTGGAACCGCTGCCGGTGCCGTAAGCGGTACCACCGCCATCAACAGCGCCACCAGCACGGAATCGACCAACAACGGTAACAGCGTCAGCCAAACCAATGTCCAGGGTCAGCAAGCCGTTTATGGCGACAAAAACGCCGCCAAAAACGTCAAGCAGCTTTCCAGCAGCGAAATCAGCAAAATGAGCGACAAGCGCTTTGAAGCCCTGGATGCCAACAAAGATGGCAAACTGAGCTTGCAAGAGTTCCAGGCCGCTCCATCCGATGTCAAAACCAGCGATGTGGAAAGCTACAAAGCCCAACGCGCCGAACTGTTCAGCAAAATCGACAGCAGCAAGCAAGGTTCGATCAGCAAGGATCAGTTCGCCAAGGATTTTGTGCAGCGTGCTGAAATGAACAAAGCTAGCGAAAACAAGGCTATGCCTGCTAGCCAAGTTGCACCAGTCATCAACAACAGCGGTTCAACCACCAAAGGGATGTAAGCAGGCGGGGATAGAAACGAAATCGTCTCTATCCCCCTCTCTGAATCCAAAAAAGGCGGCGGTCATCGTAACAGGTGGCCGCCGTTTTTTTGTTAGCGCTGATTTAATAAATCCGATGTTTCTTTTAAGAGATGCGAGAAACATTTACCAAATTCGACTGCAGCAGCCGCTACGACAGCAACCGCTGGGATAATGACCCGCGGATCACCATTGACTACTGCATTACGATAGTTGGAGGCCGCTTCAGCAAAGTACGTTCCAAAAGAAC
>CAISOG010000016.1 GCA_903887035.1 uncultured Holosporaceae bacterium
AGTTTTGTTGTTAAGGATAAAGACCATCGCTTAAGCTTTGAAAAATTTGTGGATAATGATCGCATTAGATACGCGGCCAAAGTCGAAGAGCCGAAGGTGGCCTATGCAATCAAGGTGGCCTATGCAATCATAGGGCATCTTAAAACCATGGGAATAACCGCTTTGTTATGTGTTCAGGGCGATAGTGAAAATGGTTTTTGTAGCATTGAGATAACAAATGACGCTATGAAACATCTAAATTTTTTAGAACTTCTTAAAAATGAAGCGCTTCAACAACTGGCTCGTGCAGCTTAGAGGTTTTGTTGGCAAGCTGATGAACGCAAGAGTTCATCAAAGCCTTAGTCGGTAAACAACTGTCGTCGCCTTTGCGTAGAGTCTCCGATTGCTAAGCCACACACCCCAGCATGCAAACGGCTTGACCGCAGCGGACTCAAGTCTTTACATGAGTCTTCTTTAACCAACCGTTAACCATCGGGGTTTAGGGTCAATTGGGCGGCGGCCTAGGTTGCTGCGGCTGTTGTTGCGATGCCCCGAATCTGGCCACCTGTTCCACCTGAAAGACGACGCTGCCCGCGTTTTCTGCTGCCCAAACCAATACTCAAGCCAATACTCATGAAAATTGCCCCATCCCTGCTATCCGCCGACTTTGCCAATCTGGGGGCATCGGCGCGGGTGGTGACGCAGGCGGGGGCAGACTGGTTGCATTGGGATGTGATGGATGGCCATTTTGTGCCCAACCTGACCATTGGCGCCGATGTGATGGCGGCGGTGCGCCCCTATTCCGACCTGCCCTTTGATGTGCATCTGATGATATCGCCCGTCGATGCCTTTATCCCGCTGTTCGCTAAGGCTGGCGCTGACCGCCTGACCATTCATCCAGAGGCTGGCCCCCATTTGCATCGCAGCCTGCAACTGATTCGCGCGGCGGGGTGCAAGGTGGGCGTCGCCCTTAACCCCGCTACCCCGCTGGAGGTGTTGCAGCCGGTGTTGGACGATATTGACCAAGTGTTGATGATGACCGTTAACCCTGGCTTTGGTGGGCAGAAGTTTATTCCGCAGGGGTTGGCGCGGGTGGCGGCGGTTAAGGCGATGATCATCCAGGCCGGTCGGCAGGTTGGCGGCGATGAGGGGCAGATTGAGTTGGTCGTCGATGGCGGGGTTAACCCCGTAACCGCGGGTCAGCTGTGGGCGGCGGGTGCCAGCGTTTTGGTGGCGGGCACCGCAGTTTTTGGTGGCACTGATGGCGATTATGCCGCTAAAATCCAACGACTGAAAAATGCACCGCTTCATAAACATGAACAGGACTAAACAATCTTGAGGATGATCTTGCCCCATGCGATGCGCGATATGATGGATGGATGGCAAAAACTGTCGGAGTGGTTGCGCGCCCTAAGCCCGGACGGGTTTTTTCAGGCCAATCGCGGCGGTAAACAGGCGCGGCATCGGTCGGGGCGATCCCCCCTGGTCAGCCTGTATCATCAGCCGTCAGACCCGTGGAGTGGGCGTTCAGATCTGGGCAATCGCCTGATTGCGGTGATCAGCGAAAGCGATGCGGCCAGCTTTTTTGCGCTGGGTGGACGGGTTAGCGGCGATGCCGAACTGGCGGGATTGATTGGCGATTGGTCGCCGCACAGCTTTGTTTGGTTGCGTCATTTGCACGCTCTGGGCGGGGATCCTGCCCGCGCCTATGTGCGGATGCTGCTGCAAAGCTGGCTGAACAATCGCCCCTATTTGTCAAAGGCGCAGCTGGCCGAAATTGACGATCTGGCCATTAAAGGCCAACGGGTCAGCCAGTGGTTGAGTCACTTCAGCTTTTACGGAGCCAGCTCCGACAGCCATTTTCAGCAGATGGTTTGCCGCGCCCTGCTGCGGGAGGTGGGGCAGCTGAAGCGTCGTTGGTTGCAGGGCACCACGGTTGAGGCGCGGATGACCGCGCTGAAGGGTGTCATCTTTGGGGTTTTGGCGTTGGAGGAGGACGACAGTGATCTGAACTTCTACCTAAAAGCCATGGAGGATCAGCTGTTTCACAGTGTGTTCCAGGATGCCCCCCGTGGCCGCACCAATGCCAGCGGTTATGTCAGCATGTTGCGCGATTTGTTGGAGATTCGCAGCCTATTGTGTGCGGTTGGCCATTCGGTGCCGATGATTATTCAACAAAGCATCGAACGGTTGGCCACCATTGTGCGGATGTTCCTGATGCCCGATGGCAAGCTGGCCTTGGTCAACGGCAGTGTTGAGGAATCCGCCAGTGAGTTGGAGCAGTTGTTGCAGCTGGCCACTGGTCGCGCCTATGGCCTGACCCAGCAACAGTTTCGTGGCTATTACCGCATGGCCGCTGGCCGCACCACCCTGTTGGTCGATGCCGCCCCCCGTATGAGCCAGGATGGCGGCCACGCTGGGCTGTTGAGTTTTGAAATGGCGGTGGGTAGGGAGAGGTTGTTGGTCAATTGCGGCACCTATTGTGGTCCTGATGCGGCCTGGTACCGTGGCTTAAGGGCGACGGCGGCGCACAGCACGATTGGCCTGCCCGCCAGTGATGCCTATGATTTCGCCCCCAGCCCGCGTCGGGTGGCCAGCATCCCTTTGCAACCGTCCGCGGAAAAGAATGAGCAGGGCAACCATCAACTGCTGGAAATGGCGCATGACGGCTATTTGGTCAGCCATGGCGTGCGCATCCAACGCCGCCTGTATCTGGCGCGTGATGGCGATGATGTGCGCGGCGAAGATATTGTCAGCGGTCCCGCCAATACCATGGTGGAAATTCGTTTTCACCTGCACCCGCAGGTGGATGCCGGCCTGTCGCAAAAGGGCGATCAAGTCATCCTGAAACTGCCATCGGGCGGGATGTGGAAATTTCGCGCCGATCTTAGCGGTGGGCGGGGTGAATTGGAATTGACCGAAAGCATCTACGCACCGCAACGGTTGGTCATCAAACGCACGCAACAAATTCTGCTGCGCCTACCCCTAGACGAGGATGGTAAGGTGCGCGTGCAGTGGGGCATCCGCCGCCCGCTTAGCTAAAACATGCTTTAGCGATGGTTAGGCAGGCAATTAGAACTTCTGATTCGCTTCAAACATCAGGCGTGGATAGCGGGGGGGGCCATACAGGGGATCGCCGATTCCCCGAATCAGCGGAAAGGCCATCGTCATGCTGCCCGAAAAGCCCTCATCATTGCTCAGCGCTAAACCCAGGCCTGTTGAGGCTGCCAGCGGATTTTGCCCATCACGATCCTTATTCCACAGCTTGCCCATATCGTAAAACACAAAGGGGTCGGGGCTAAAGCCGCGCAGCGGTGAAAATCCGCGATACCGAAGTTCGACGCCGCCAACGATACCATGATCCCCAGTTATTTCGGATGGATCATAGGCACGCCCGAGCTGAGACCCCCCATAGCCAAATTCTTCAGAAACCAACAGCGGGTCAGATGCCCATTGCCCGGCCAATTGGTTGGTCAGCAGGTATTGATCGTCAATGACCTGTTGGCGTTTATAGGAAAATTCTGCCTTGCTAAAGGCGGGGTTAGCCTGCGCCCGCGAAAGATTGCGATCCCCTTGACGACTGCCTTCCATAACAGAAAGCCCCTGGCTTAATTTTGTGGTGACCTCATGTTGGCCATTCCAACGATCCAGGGTGTTATAACTGATACTGCCACGCAGAGCGCGCGCCTTATCCCGCACCAAAGGAGAGCTGTGGCCATAAAGATCGCTGTCGGTTGCTTTGCTGTCGATCCCCAGGCCAAAGTCTAAATTTTCTGTGCGTTGGCGGATGTATTTATACGATAATTCCGCGCCCAAATCTTTTGAGGTGCTATGAATATCAAAGTCACGTAGACCTGCCCCTGGCTGTGCCCCGGTATAGCCCGCCCGCAGCCCCAACACCCATCGCGGCGAAAGAACAATCGCATGCCCAACCGATCCAAATTTTAGCTCTTCACTAGGCACGGTGGACAGCAGCGATACAGAGCTTTGTTGCAGGGGCAAAAAACTGTCCTCAAAGGTTACATTGGCTTGCAGCGGCCCCAAAAATCGCGAACCATTGTTGGAAAAACGCAATTCGCCTTTGCCGTCTTTTTTCGTGGGTGTCAGTATCAAAACCGTCGCGCCAGAATAGATATCGGCATCCTTGGACGGCTTAATCAACGCCCGAAACGACACACCGGGCAAATCATTAAGGCGCAACAGATAGGACTCAACAACCTCAGCACTTAGGGGGCGCACCGCTTTTAATTCCTCAATCAACTTTTGCACCACCGATGATTTGGCAACGCTGCCAACGGATTCTTTTGCTGATCCTCCCTCCCACTCAACCGTCTCAATATAGCCCTCCACCACCTGTATCGTGATGATACCTTCCTCAATTTTTTGTGCGGGGACATAGGCGCGTGATAAGAAATAGCCGGCGTTGCGATATTTCTCAGTAATGCGATTGGCCACCTCCCACACCAGATCCAGGGATGATTTTTGGCCAATATAACCTTTATACAGTTGGGCTATTTCCTGTTGCGGGAAAACAGTAACGCCATCCACCTGCACGGCCTTTAGCTGAAAGGATATTTTGTTGACCCCCTCAGGCACCGGCAACGTCCCCAAATCTGTTTTGATTGGCTTTTTGGGAGTAAGACTGGGCAATGACTTTTCAGGCAGGGGTTGTACGCGGTTAATATCCGCCCCTCCAGGAATAGTAGGAACCTGGCCAAAGGCGGGGGGCGCCCCCACCACTGCCAACAATCCTATCACCAAGGAAATTGCGGCTAATGGCCATAAACATCCATGCAGCTTGCGACGCATGGTCGCAAAGCTTAAGGGCATTGGGTTGAACAAGGCTGTTTGTATCATGTTGGGATAGTCACAGGCGGGCAATCAGGGGGAGTGATATCGGTTGACGTTTTCCTAATGGCTTTCAAACCACCCCGCAATCTTAGAAAATTATTTCAGCAATAACAATCACAATCATGACGGGGTGTGTTTTGCAGGCTTTGTTTTATCAATTGTTTTCAAGGGAATAGCATTTCGGGTTACAAATTGGCATGGCTTTTGCAAAATCAATTCCATCAGCCTAAGGCTCAGTTAAGGGCAATGGTTGAGAAAAAGAATCAGAACAAAGATTCTTTTTATAACATCGCAAGCAGCAATAGGAGTTTTCCATGGGCATCAGTTTACTTTTTAATCAAGCGTCCAGTATCGCCCAGCGGAACTTGAACGACACCCAACTGGATGTTAGCAGTTCGATGAACAAGCTTTCCTCTGGCAAACGCGTGGTGGTCGCTAAAGATGATGCGGCCGCCATGGCTATCGGCGGCAGACTGAATCTGCAATCACGCGCCCTGCAAAAGATTATTACCAACATTACGCAGGCTACCTCCACCGTTCAAATTGCTGAAGGTGCGATGGTTAGAGTTAATAGCATGTTAGAGCGAATGAACGAATTGGCGGTGCAGGCTGGTGCAGGCAATCTGTCGAACACAGAGCGCGGCTTTCTGAATGTTGAATATCAGCAAATGAAACAAGAGATTAACCGTATTACCGCCAGCACCAAATTTAACAACAACGTGCTGACCGATGGCAAATACACCCAGACCAACAGCGCTGGATATTTCCCATCCAATTCTGGCTTTATTGACATGGCCTTTGGCAATATTCCCTTGGCCACCACTGGTGTTAACAAAGCCGTTATTAATTATGATGGCGATGGTAGCAGCGGCAATTTTTATTTTACCCATAATGGCATGAGTCTGTCGGGTGAGATTGACCCATCCCTGCTGGGGATTGGTACCAAGATTCTTAATGGCACCTCAGTAAAATTGACCGGCCTGGGCTATAACAATCCTGCGGGACTGAATGCCCAACCGCCTTATGTGATCATCAACCTGGATACCCGTTTCAACCCTGACCAGGCGCTGAACGATGCGACG
>CAISOG010000017.1 GCA_903887035.1 uncultured Holosporaceae bacterium
CAGCCATCGGTTCAGGCCATCAACAAATTTTTATCAGAAAAAAAATTGCTGGATGAACAACGCCGCAAGCTGTGGCTGGGTTGGAGTGCGCTGTTTCTGGCAGCGATGGTTGTTTCAGGCATCTTGGTTAATGTGCTGAAATTTCTGATTGGGCGGCCGCGCCCCGAATTGTGGTTCAGCCAGGGGCTTTATGGCTTTGATCCGCTTGCGCTGAATCACGCCTGGCACTCCCTGCCCTCTGGCCACTCCACCACGGCGGGGGCGATGGCGGTGTTGATGTGGCAGGCGGGGGGGGTATGGCGTTATGCAGCGGTGTTGTATGCCCTGCTGATTGCCGCCAGCCGCCTGGTGTTGTTGCAACATTATTTGGCCGATGTGGTGGCGGGGTTGGTTTTTGGTGCGTTGGTCAGCTGGCTGCTGCTACGGCGTTATCGCCCTACCCCATCTTCATCGCCTAACACCCCATCAAAGTCTTAGCTGTATGTTTCTGCAAACAGCCGAAACCCATTACAACCGCTATATCCTTAGGCAGCTTTGGAAAACAGGCGCAATGGTGCTGATTAGCCTGTTCATGGTGCTGTGGTTCAGCCAGTCGCTTCGTTTCATTGAATTGGTGGTCAATCGCGGCCTGCCATTTTACATGGTTTTGGTGCTGTCGCTGCAATGGTTGCCCAGCCTGTTGGTTATCCTGTTGCCGGTCAGTCAGATGATCACGCTGCTGCTGGTGATGCAGCGGATGATTGCCGATCACGAATGGGTGGTTTGGAATGCGGTGGGAACCCCACCCCGCACCCTGCTGCGCCCTTTTTTGCTATTTGGCATGGCGGGCACCATCGTGCTGGGACTATCCAACCTGTATCTGTTGCCCATCAGCTACAACAGTTTTCGCGACTATCAAGATCGCCTGCGCGATAGTGTCCTAAGCCTGCAGGAGGGGACGTTTACCAACGCCCTGCCCAACATCACCGTCTTTGTCCGCCAACAAAATGGCAACAGCAAATTTAATGGCCTGTTGATTCAGGATACGCGCAGCACGCAGGAAACCGACACCATTTATGCCAGCAGTGGTGAGCTGTTGCGCACGCCAGAGGGGGTCATCCTGCGCATTTTTAATGGAACACGACAAAGCCTGAACCTGACCACCAAAGAGCTGTCGCTGTTATCCTTTGCGGAGTACCAGTTGAATCTCAGTGCGACCCTGGGTGGGGGTGGTGCTGGCAACAATACGGGCAGCCGCAACTCGGACGCTAAGGGGTTATCAACCCTTAAGCTGCTGCTTGCCAAAGATGCAGGCATCAAACCTAGCCAGCTGCGTTCCTATCGCGCTGAGGCGCATCAGCGCATTATCGGCAGCTTTTTCCCGCTGTGCCTTACCCTGTTGATGTATTTTGGCCTGACCCAGGATTTGCGAACCCGCCACAACCGCAACCGAATTTTGCTGCGTGTCTGTGCCATCGGCGGGGTATTCATGGTTATTGGCTATGGATTAAATGCCCTGAATGTTCGTGACAATCGATTCATCTGGATTTCCTATGGCCTAGTCATCGGCAGTCTATACGGTTGTTACCGATGGGAAAAAATCAGAATTGCTGCCCGCAGTTTCAAAATCGGCTATAACCCGTCATCATCCTTTCACCATGGGCACCCCTGATGCTGCTGCACCGCTATATCCTGGGACAGTTTGCCCGCAGCCTGCTAACCATGCTGGCGCTGATGGTTATCATCATTTTTCTGCTGGATTATTTAGAGCAAGCCCGCCGCTTCAGCGAGCGCGGATTGGATCTATCGGTGCTGTTAAAAATCATCTGGTTGCGCATGCCACGGCTGTTGGGACAAACCCTGCCCTTTATCCTGTTGTTCGCGGCCATTTTGGCTAGCCACCGTCTTAACCGCGGGCGTGAGCTGCTGATAGCCAGGCTAAGCGGCCTATCGCTGTTTCATTTGATGGCTGGGTTGGTTATTGCTACAGGCCTACTGGGCGTGACCAAGATTTTGCTGCTGGATCCCTTAGCCAACTACAGTTTTGGCCGTTATGAGCGGCTGGAGGGCAGATTGCTGAATCGGCCGATGAATGTTAGCGGCCTGGGCGAAAATGGCCTGTGGCTTAGTCAATCGCGCCCTAAGCCTGCCAGCACCGAAATCGACGGCTATGATATTATGCAGGTACAACAGTTGCAGGATCGGCCGCTAAAGCTGCGTCAAGTGATGATTTTGCAGTTTGATAGCCAAGATCGCCTGCTATCCCGCCTTAATGCCGCCGAAGCCGTCCCGCAGGAGGATCGCACTTGGATGCTGTTGGATGTAACCCAATATGACTTGGCCAACCCCGATGCGCCGCCTGTGCCCGTCACCATATCCTCTATGACCTATGCCAGCGCCCTAAGCGGCGATAGCATTCGCCAACGGGTAGAGTCGCCCGAGCGATTAACCGTATGGCAGCTGCCCCGCCTAATCCGCACCCTTGAGCAAACCGGCTTTGCCACCCGCGTTCATCGCCTGTATTGGCAAAGCCTGCTGGCCTATCCCGTCCTGCTGATGACCATGTTGGTGATTGGCATAACGGTGGGGCAGCATGGGGGGCCACGCACCCAGCAACAGCTGTGGCAGGCTGTGGTCGGCGCCACCATCGCCTTTGGTTTTTACGGCCTAACCCAGGTTTTCCAGGCCTTGGCCACCGGTGATCGCATCCCCGTTATGGTTGGGGCATGGGCACCCGCCCTGATGATGTTGTCGGCCAGCTTAGCCTTTTTGTTGCATCAGGGCGAATAACAGGCGAAAACAATCCTCATGCTTGCCTTCGCTTTACCCCGCCGCATGATTTGGCGCCTTATCCTGCTGTCAGCCATTCTGCTGATGGCCAGCGGCCTGCTGCACAGCAGTTTTGCCAACCCTGTTGATACCCCTGCTACAGCGGGCAGCACTGCGGGCAAGGATTTGCAACGGCAGGCATTGTTGGCCGCCGACCAACTGACCTATGACCAGCAGAACAAAAAAATCGTGGCGGAAGGCGGGGTGGAAATCGAACGCGATGGGCGGGTGTTGCAGGCGGATCGCGTTAGCTATGACCAAACCAGCCGCGTCTTAACCGCCGAAGGCCATGTCAAATTGATTGATGTTAGTGGCGATGTGGCATTTGCCGACAAAATGGTGATGGATGACCAGTTCCGTGAGGGCTTTGCTGAGGAAGTTCGACTGTTGTTGGCCGACAATTCCCGCATGGCCGCCCGCCGCGCCGATCGCAGCGATGGCAATCTCAGCAATTTGCATCGCGTAACCTTTTCCCCCTGTAAGGTTTGTGAGGATCCCAACCAGGCACCCTTTTGGCAGCTAAAGGCGGATCGCGTTACCCATAACCAACAGGACAAAATGTTGGTTTACCATGATGTTCGCCTGGAATTTTATGGGCTTCCCGTGTTCTATAGCCCCTATTTTTCCTATCCCGACCCCAGTGTTAAGAAAAAATCAGGGCTGTTAAGCCCCTCCTACCTAAATTCCAGTCAAAACGGTAACGGGGTCAGCATCCCCTATTTTTGGAATATCGCACCAGAACGCGACCTAACCCTGCAACCTGTTATCTATGACAAGGCGGGCAATCTGCTGAAACTGCAATATCGTGAACGCTTTCGGCGCGGCATTGTGGATGTGCAGGGCAGCGGCGGCTATCTGGATCGCGTGCTTGATGATGGCCAAACCTCGAATACTGGGCGTGGCCATATTAAGGCGATGGGGCGCTATGATTACGATGAAAATTGGCGCTTTGGCGCCGATATCCAAAGGGCATCGGATCGTTCCTATATGACCCGCTATGACATCGACAAAAACCTGCTGCTGCAAAACCGATTGTATGCAGAGGGCTTTTATGGGCGTGATTATGCCAATGTGTCGCTGTACAAATTTGATGACTTGCGGCAATCGGTGGATCCAGAATTTTCGCCAAGGGCGCTGCCCGTTGCCTCCTACGAACATTATTCCCCCCGTTTGGGCGGCGGCAATCTTTTCAGCAACAGTTATCTAAAATGGACGCCCAGCACCGCCATTTTGCAACGGGATGTAGGCATCAACACCCAACGATTATCCAGTAAAGCGGAATGGGTTATCCCAGAGCTGATTGCCGATAACGGCACGCGGTTACGCCTAAACGCCCTTATTCAATCTGACCTTTATAAGGTGCAGGAACCCAATACCACCAACGGATCGCGCGATATTGGCCGCTTAGTGCCAATTGCAAATGCTAAGCTGGATCGCCCCATGGTTTCGCCTGGCCAAGATTTCACCCAAACCATCAACCCGTTGGTGCAGTTGACCGCTACCCCCAACACCAAAGCCAACAGCAAAAAAATTCCTAATGAGGATAGCCAATCGTTTGAATTGGATGAAACCAACCTGCTCAGCACCAACCGCTTTCCTGGCCTGGATCGCCTGTCAACCGGCAACCGTGTCGATTACGGGGTCAGCCATGAAATAAAAAATCGTCGGGATCAGCATATTCGCACCTTTGTTGGCCAAAGCTTTGAACCGAATGCGAAAGATGTTTACGGTGTTGATACGGGGGCGGGGCAATCGCTGTCCGACGTGGTGGGCGGTACCACCATTGGCCTTTCCAAAAATACTGAGGTGGCCTATCGATTCCGCCGTGACAGCGAATCTCTTAAATCCCGACGGGATGAGGTTGGTTTTACCACCCAAATTAAGCCTGTTACCCTGAGCGCCAGCTATGTTGCCCTGAACCCCAAATCGGCGACCAATGCCACCCTGATTCCGCAGGAACAGGTGATAGGCAGCGTTGGCGTGAACCTGGGCGATGGGTGGAATCTGACCACCAGCAGCTCACGTGATTTGCGAACTGGGAAGACCCGCAATTTCGGTGGCGCGTTGACCTATGGCAATGAATGTACCAACCTGTCCGCCACCTTTACCCATGATTTTACGTCTAATTCCGTGGACAACAAGCCAGGAACTAGCCTGCTGTTACAGCTGAATCTGAAGTATTTAGGCGATGTTGGGGATAGCACACTTTCCTTCTAAAGGTTGCTAGCCAAATTTCGTGGGATAGCATAACCTGCACCATCATTAGCAACATTTGAATTTGGAAAAGCCCCATGCGTGTCGGCCGTATCGTGATTTTGCCTGTATATCTATTGGCGTTGGTTAGCCTGTTGATGACAGTCTATGCCCACAACCCTGTTTATGCGGAAACAGCGGCCAAACCAAAGCCAAAACCCGCAAGCCAACCCGCGGCGGCGGCTATTGCCCCTACTGTATCCAAACCACCGTCACAGGATGGCCAATATATCGTGGCCACGGTCAACAAAAAGCCTATCACCCGCTTTGATTGGGAACAGCGGATTCGGGTCGCCCTGGTAATGGCCGATATGCAGCCAACCGCCGCCAACAGTGAGCAGGTCGCCCTGCCCGTGTTGCGTAATCTGGTCGATGAGCAGGTGAAGTTGCAGGAGGCAGAAAAGCTAAATTTATCGGTGAAACCCGAAGAAATCGATAATGTCTATGCCAGCATTGAGCAAAACAACAAAATGGCTAAGGGTGGGATGAAGCAGATGCTGAAGAAGCTTCAGGTTTCCGAAGCCGCCTATGATAATGAAATTCGTGCCAGCCTGTTGTGGCGCAAGGTGATTCAACGCGCCGTGATTCCCGAAGTGCAAGTTTCGGGGGATGAGGTCATGCGCGCCCGCCAACGCAAACTGGCGGTAATGGATAGGCCAGAATATCGCCTGGCCGAAATCGTCCTGAACAGTGAGGATTCCTCCACCCGGGATCGGGTGATTGAATCGGCCAAGGGGTTGATGCAGGCCTTGGCTGCGGGTGCCGATTTTTACAAACTGGCTAAACAGTTTTCCAGCAGCCCATCGGCGGCTGAGGGCGGCAATCTGGGGGTGGTTCCCGAATCCCTACTGGCGGAGGATCAGCGGCAATTGTTCAAAAATCAGGGCGCTGGCCGTGTGTTAACCCTGGAACGCAACGACGAAATCGTTATCTATTGGTTGCAGGAGGTTCGGCAACCCAATCAAGCCTACAACAAATCTATCCATTTGAATGTTAAGCAAATTCTTTTGCCCGCTGACGGTGATTTGGCAATGGCACAGGCCACCCAACAAAGTCTGGTGAATACCGATTGTGGGCAGCTAACGACGCAGGTGGAAAGCCAAGTTCCGGGTGGGCGTGTGCTGGATCTGAGTGACGCCAAGCTAAGCGATTTTTCCCGATCATTGGCCGCTGAGCTGGCCTCCATGCCCGTTGGTGGCGTAACCACACCGATTAAGGCGGATAGCGGCTATACCATGTTAAAACTCTGCCAGCTCAACCTGGATGGGGTTGCTGGCCTGGGTACCAAGGAATTGACGGATGGGTTGCGCCAGGAAAAAATTCTTCAGTCTGCCGCCCAATATCTACGCACCCTTAAGCGCAGCGCGCGTATCGAAATTAAGGTGACCTCCTATTAGGGGGAGGCTTTTTCTATGCCCCCCACCCTTCCCCTACCGCCAGCCCTGCCCACCGTCGCCGCCATAATCCGCCAACATGGCCTGAGCGCCAACAAAAGCTTGGGTCAACATTTTCTGCTGAACCCCAGTCTGCTAGAAAAAATCGTTGCCGTGGCGGGCATTCCGCCGCAGGCGCAGGTGGTGGAAATTGGCCCTGGCCCTGGGGGGCTAACCCAGGCATTGCTAAAACTGCTGCCCAACCCCGTGTTGGCGATAGAGCGGGATCAGCGGCTGATTCCTGTGTTGGAACAGTTGCGGGTCGCCTATCCCACCCGTTTTTCCTTTCGCTTGACCGACGCCATGACCTTAGACTTAGGCGAATTGGCGGGGGAAGGCTTGGCTCCGCTTTGGATTGTTGGCAACCTACCCTATAATGTGGGAACCGCCATGTTGGCACGCTGGCTGACACCACCTCTGCTGCTGGCTGGCGCGGTGGTAATGCTGCAGAAGGAGGTGGCGGAGCGGATGGGGGCTTCCCCTGGCGATGCTGGCTATGGCCGCCTTAGTTTGTTGACGCAGGCGGTGGTAGGCGTGGAAAAGCTGATGGATCTCAGCCCGCAAGCCTTTACCC
>CAISOG010000018.1 GCA_903887035.1 uncultured Holosporaceae bacterium
CTAAGCAATCTCGTTTCAACTGGAGGGGAGAGGATTGACGCTCGCCTCCTGGCTTCGCGCCGTCAAGCGGCGGCTCGGTCAGCGTTGCCGCCCTCCGCCGCCCAAAATTTCTTCCTGAAATTTTGTCGAACCTCCCGCGTCGGTTCTCATCCCTCAAACGCCAACCAGTTACCAAAACAGGCCACAGCAGACCTGTTTTGGTAACTGGCGGAGGGGAGAGGATTCGAACCTCCGATAGGCTTGCACCTATAACGGTTTTCGAGACCGCCGCATTCGACCACTCTGCCACCCCTCCACACGTTGCAACCACCCGCGCCCCATGACAGGGCAGAGCGGTCGCGTCTTCTCCTCACTCACGCGCCGTTGGGCTGGCACTCTGCCACCCCTCCACACGCAATGGCTGACTGTAGCCCAAGCTGGCCAGCGGGTCTAGGGGGACGCGCGCGGGTGTATAGGGGCAACCCAAAACCCACGGATCCCCAACGGCGTCAGCTCTTTTTGCTGTATTTCTGGCGTAGGCGGGTGGCGCCGTCGGGCTTATTCACCTGCGGGCTGCGGCCAATGGCCAGGGCATCGTCGGGCACCGCCGCGGTGATGGTGCTGCCCGCCGCGACATAGGCGGCATCGCCAATGGTCAGCGGGGCAATCAGCACGCTGTTGCTGCCCACAAAGGCGCCCGCCCCAATCACCGTGGTGCTTTTGCTAAAGCCGTTGTAGTTGCAGACCACCACCCCCGCCGCAATATTGCTGCCCGCGCCGATCTGCACATTTCCAAGATAGGCCAGATGTTTGGCCTTTACCCCCGCGCCCAGCCGCGCCCGCTTCACCTCAACAAAATTGCCGACCACCACGCCATCCCCCAGGGTGGCATCGGGCCCCAGGCGGGCAAAGGGCCCCACCTCCACCCCTGTTGCCAGGGTGACATCCTCCAGATAGCAAAACGCCTTAATATGACAGCCCGCCGCCACCGTTACGCCGCCGCCGAACACCACATGCGGCTCAACCACACAGCCCGCGGCGATTTGGGTATCGGCACTGAAAAAAACCGTGGTAGGGGCAGCCATCCGCACCCCCGCCGCCAGGACAGCCGCCCGCAAGCGATCCTGCGCCAGCGATTCGGCCTGCGCCAACTCCGCCTGCGTATTGATGCCCATGATTTCCGCCTCTGCCACCTCATGCGCCCGCACGCCTAGCCCCCCGCCGTTGGCCAGCGCGACCAGCTGGGTTAGGTAAAATTCCTGCTTAGCATTGTGGTTGTCCAACCCCGCCAGCAGCGCCGCCAGCGGTTGCCGTTGCAGCGCCATCGCCCCCGCAAAGGACAAGGGCAAGGCACGCTGAACGGGTGAGGCATCCAACCATTCCACCAGCCCCGTCACCTGCCCGCCCGCATCAATCAGCAGGCGGCTGTAGGCGTTTGGCTCAGCGGCGCGGGTGGCCAGCAGCAGGATTGCGGGCGGGGTGTCGCCCTGCCGCGCGTCACTGTTGGTCTGTCCCACGGCCGCAATCATCGCCCCGATCGTTTCGGCCTGCAAAAACGGCGTATCGCCATAGATAACCGCCACCGGCAAATCATCCTGCACCAGCATGGGCATGGCGCAACGCAGGGCGTCGCCCGTGCCCAACGGCACAGGTTGCACCACCTGTTGCACATCGGTGCAAGCCTGATTCAGCAGCGGTTCATTCGGCGGCAACACCACCGTAACGCTGGCCGCGCCCGCCCGCTGCGCCGCGTCAATCACCCATTGCAACAGCGCCCGCCCCGCAATCGGGTGCAACAATTTCGGCAGGTTGGATTGCATGCGCGTGCCACGCCCCCCCGCCAGAATAACAGCGTGAAAGGGGCGGCGGGCGGTTGATTCGGTGGTCATGAGATGGTCAGCACAGGATGGGTGGTTGAAGATGGCCTGTAGTCTAAAGCGCCCCCAAGCATCGGGCAATGCCCCCGATAGCAATCGCGTGTTGTTGATTTTTGTTGCTTTATAGTCGTTTCAATTTAGAAATATACAGCCTGCGAAAATGTTATGAAATCGAGAAA
>CAISOG010000019.1 GCA_903887035.1 uncultured Holosporaceae bacterium
GAAAAAATTTCCGCCAATCGCTATCGCGCCAAGCTGACCGTCAGTTTCCGTGAGGGGCGGGTTCGCGGCTTTATGCGTCAGGCCAATTTGTCGATAAGCGATTCGGTTGCTCATCAGGATGGCGGTGGGGATGATGGCGCAGGCGGCGCTGCGGATGACGGCAAACCATCGGCGGCGTCGGGCAAGGATGATGGTGGGGGTCATGCCATGCATTCTTCATCGCCTTCTTCGTCAATGGCTGGCGGATCTTTGGGTGATGACCAGACCAGGGCGCGGGCATCGGCGCCCACAGGTGATCTGGCCTTTGGTGGTGCCGCCGCGGGTGCAGCAGCTGGCGCGGCAGGGGCGGCGGGCGGAAAACCGCTGGCCATGACCCTGCAAATTGCCAATTTTGTCGATTGGTTGCGGGCTAAGCAGCAGTTGCAGCGGGTGCCAGGGCTTTACGGCTTGCGGGTTGCCAAATTAAGTCAGACGCAGGCGGAATTGACCGCCTATTGGAATGGCGGCACCAATCCCGCCGATCAGCTAAGCAATTTTCGCTTTGATGTAACGCCCGCCGCGGGTGGCCTGAACCTGCGCTATCGACCATAACCAAGGGAAGAAAAACGATGATGACACCTGGCCAGCTGTGGCGTGAATGGGGCGGATGGTTAATCGCCGCCTTGTTGGCCGTGTTGTTGTATCGGTTAAGCGCGATGTTGGCGCCCTTTGTTCTCAGCTTTATTTTGGCCTATCTGCTGAACCCTTTGGTTGGGCGGATGGAAAAATTGGGCATTGCCCGTCCCTTTGGATGCGTGTTGGGGTTGGTGTTGGTGGTGGGCATGGTGGCGGGATTGCTGCTGCTACTGCTGCCGCTGCTGCAACTGCAAATCAGTGCATTGTTAAGCCAGTTGCCCGAGTATTGGTCGCGGGTGCAGAGCGTGCTATCGCCGCTAAGCAAGCAATTGGGGCGGGAGCTTCCCCCCGCGCTGTTCGCCAAGTTGCAGGCGGGGGCGCAGGCGCAGGCGGCCGAGGCGTTTGGCTATGTTGGCCAAATGGCGGGCGGTCTGGCGGGTAGGTTGCTAAGCGGCGGTTTGGCAGTGCTGAATTTGCTAAGCCTGCTGGTCATTACGCCGGTGGTGGCCTTTTACCTGTTGCGGGATTGGCCGTTGCTGTTGACCCATGTCAACCGCCTGTTGCCAGCGGTGCAGGCGCCGGCGATTCGCACGCTGTTGCAGGAGGTGGATAACACCCTGGCAGGCTTCCTGCGCGGGCAAAGCAGCGTCTGCCTGGCGCTATCGCTGTACTACATGGTTGCGCTTAGCCTGGGCGGGCTTCAGAGCAGTTTGGTGGTGGGGCTGTTGACGGGGGTGTTGGCCTTTATGCCCTATGTCGGGGCGCTTACTGGTGGGTTTTTCGCGGTATCGCTGGCCTGGATGCAAAGTGGCGATTGGCATTTGCCCGCGCTGATGCTGGCCATTTTTGGGGTTGGCCAGATGGTGGAGGGTTATGTGCTGACCCCCAAGCTGGTTGGCGGTCGGGTTGGGTTGCATCCGGTGTGGATTATCTTTGCGTTGATGGCGGGTGGCGCGCTGGCAGGTTTTGTCGGGGTGTTGATGGCGGTGCCGGTGGCGGCGGTGATTGGCGTCACCATCCGCTATCTGTTGGCGCGCCGCCTGTTGGCTTATAAGCCCGACGGGACGATAGAGGTTTCCCCGCAGGCTTAATCCCCCCCTTTCTTTTTGCTGTATGCCATGAGCCGCCAACTGACCTTTGCCCTGCCCACCACGGTGGATTACAGCCTGACCAGCCTTTGCCCGCTTGGCTGTCAGGCGGACGCCCGCACCTGGCTAAACAACTGGCGGGATTGGCCGAACCATGGACTGGTGCTGATGGGCGCGCAGGCCAGCGGCAAAACCCATCTGGCGCAGGCTTGGTTGGAATTGGCGCAAGACAAGGGCGGTGAGGGGAAAGAGCAGCTGCAAGGCCAGCTGTTGCGGGCGGCGGACTTGTCACCCGAACGGCTGGCGGCCAGTTTAGGGCAACTGGCGGCGGTATGCCCGCTGGTGGTCATCGATGATGCCGATCAGCTGGCCAACCTTGCCATGCAGGAGGGGGCGTTGCATCTGTATCACGCGGTGCAGCGGCGCGGTGGCTATCTGCTGCTAACCGCCCGCAGCGCGCCCGCGCAAGTCGCGGATGAGGGGGCAGCGCGGTGGGGCTTAGGCCTGGCCGATTGGGCATCGCGGGTGCGGGCAATGGCGGTGGCGGCTATTGGTCAACCCAGTGATCAGGATTTGCAGCAGGTGTTAAGCAAGCTGTTTAACGACCGCCAGCTGTTGCCCGATCCCGCGCTGCAGGATTATTTGTTGGCGCGCACCGAACGCAGCTTTGCCAGCCTGGGGCAATTGGTGGCGGCCTTAGACGCCTATTCGCTGTTGCATCAGCGACCCATCACCCTGCCCCTGGCACGGCAAGTGTTGGAATCCGCCTATAATGTTTAGGCTGCTGCCGCCTTGGTCATGAAGGGGCGGCGGTATTGCAGCGCTTCGGCAACATGGGCATGGGCGATGCTGTCCTGGGCGGCCAGATCGGCAATGGTGGCCGCCACCCGCACCAGGCGGTGATAGCCGCGCCCCGACAGGTGAAATTTGCTGACCGCCTGGCTTAGCAGGTCTTGGGCTGTCGGTTCCAACGCCATCGCCTGCCCCAACAATTCGCCATCGGCATGGGCGTTGCAGGCAATTTTGGTGGCACCCAGCGCGGCAAAGCGACGGGCAGCCCGATCCCGCGCTGCCATCACCCTGGCCGCCACCGTTGTGCTGGATTCGCTGTCACTCGGCTTGCTTAGCTCGATCGCGGGCACGGCGGGCACCTGGATAAACAGGTCAAAGCGATCCAACAGCGGGCCCGATAGGCGGCCGGTATAATCCTCTCCACATTTTGGCGCACGGCTGCACGCCTGGGCGGCATCGCCCAAATGGCCACAGCGGCAGGGGTTCATCGCCGCCACCAGCTGGACACGGGCGGGATAGGTGACATGGGCGTTTACCCGCGCCACGCTGACCTGCCCCGTTTCCAGCGGTTGCCGCAAAGCCTCTAGCGAGTTGCGGCCAAATTCGGGCAGCTCATCCATAAACAACACGCCGCCATGCGCCAACGACAGTTCGCCCGGCTTGGCCTGTAGGCCGCCGCCGACCAGCGCGGGGAGGGAGGCGGAATGGTGCGGATCGCGATAAGGGCGGTTGGTCAACAGCCGTCCGCCTTTAAGCATGCCGCTGACGCTGTAAATCATGCTGAGCTCCAGCGCTTCGGCCGCGCTGAGGGGGGGCAGCAGCCCAGGCAGACGGCTGGCCAACATCGATTTGCCAGCCCCCGGTGGCCCCACCATCAGCAGATGATGGCCGCCCGCCGCGGCAATCTCCAACACCCGCTTGGCCATCACCTGCCCCTTTACATCGCGCAAATCGGGGTAACGACGGCTGCTGTTGCCCGCTTCCTGCATCCTATCGGCTACAGGCTCAGGGGGTTGGGGCAACAGCTGTTTCCCCTGCAAATGACCCAGCAGGCTTAGCAGGTTGGCCGCCGCCGCCACGGGCAGATCCCGCGCCCACATCCCCTCACGGCCATTTTCCTGCGGGCAAATCAGCCCCAGCCCGCGCCCCGCCGCGTTTAAGGCTGCGGGCAACACGCCGCCCACCGCCAACAGCGCGCTATCCAACCCCAATTCGCCTAGGGCTAACCATTTCGACAACTCCTCTTTCGGAATCGCGCCGATGGCGCCCAGCACGCCAAGGGCGATCGGCAAGTCAAAATGGCTCCCCTCCTTCGCGACATCGGCAGGCGCCAAATTGACGGAGATGCGTTTGGGGGGCAAGGCCATGCCAAGGGATAACAGGGCGCCGCGCACCCGTTCGCGCGATTCGGCCACCGCCTTATCGGGCAAGCCAACAATGGTAAAGGCGGGCAGGCCTTCTTGCAACTGCACCTGCACCTCAACCTCAATGACCTCAATCCCTTTTAGGGCGACGGTGGCAACGCAAACAACCATTAGGCCGCCATCAATCTGGCCGAACCTGGATATACTGCACCACCTTTGACACGCCCTTGGTGCCGCGGGCGATGGTCAGCACCTTATCCAGCTCCTGTTGCGATTCGGCGGTGCCCAACAGATAGACCACCCCCTGATAGCTTTTGACGAAGTAGTTCAGGTTGTTGATACCCTTGCTGATGGTCATTTCGGTGTCAATTTTGGTGGATATCCAGCGGTCGTTGGCATAGGCGCCGATTTTTTGGCCTGTACCAACCTCCAACACATTGAAAACATTTTGGGTGCCGACCGCCGCCCAGGACAACTCCTCAGCCTTTGCCCGCGCCTCCTCCGTTGGGACGGTACCAACCATCAGCACCTGCCCCTTGTAAACCGTCAGGTCGACATCGTTAAACAGGTTAACATTGTGCTGATACAGCTTGCTGCTGATCTCCGCCTGCAACGCGTTATCATCAATCTTAGCGCCCAGGCCGCGGTTGGAGGCTAAGCCCATGCCCGCTGAAGTGCCGCCCGCCGCAACCAGCGGGATGCAGCCTGTCATCAGGCCAACCCCTGCGACCAAGCCCATCACCAAGCCCGCCCGCAACATCCATTTGGATCCATGTTTAACGCTTATCATTGCCCCACTCCTAACCGATGACCAACAGGGTCAACCCCTACCAGGCACTATACACCAACCGTGGCCAATGCCAAGGCGACAGCGCCAGCAGGCTGAAACAGCAGGGGGTGGAGGGGCTGAGGCGTTTATGGGTTAGGTACCAGCTGGCGGCGCGCCTGACCCTTTGTCCTTGGCGGGGTGACAGGGCGGCCAGGGCGGCATTCATCTGTTGCCGATATTTGACCTCAACAAAATGCCAACATCCCCGTTTGCGCAGGATCAAATCAATCTCACCCACGGGGGTGCGGTAACGGCGGGCAACCAGCCGATAGCCACGGCTGTACAGCCATAGCAATGCCACCTGCTCCGCCCACCAGCCCCGTCGCCAGGCGCGTTGGCGCGCTTGCTGATTGCCGCGTAGGTCGGTATGGTTAGGCGGTTTGTTGGTTGGCATCGGCGGTCGATATAGGCTGGCTGATACAGCCAACAGTTGGAATAAGCTTTGTGGGCGATAGGTTGCAACGATGATTGTGACGCAAGACAAAATATTGGGCAAGAAATGTTGGGCAAAAGCAATGGTATCAGAATCGGCAACAGCCATCACGGCGGGGGAAATCATGGGCAATAAACCTGCAATGGGTTCTGTGCAGGCGGGGCAGCAAAGTCAGCGCCAACAGGTTGTTGCGCGGTGGGTGCGGTTAATCATTCTGGCGCTAGGGCTGCCCCTGTTGGCGGCATGCAGCACCAACAGTGTTGCGGGCAGCTCTTGGTTTGAAGGCAACAAACCCAGCAGCAGTAGCGCATCGAAAAGCAAGCCGTCTAGCAAGCCTTTGCCGCCTGCTGCCGCGGCTAAAGATTCTGCCAGGGATAGCGCTAAGGATGCCCCTAAGGATAGCATGGGAATGCTATCAGCCGATGGATCGACGGCGGTGGCCATGCTGCTGCCCCTTTCGGGCAAGGATGCGGCCTTAGGGCTGGCCATGCAGCAGGCGGCCGAGTTTGCCCTGTTTGATGGGCGATCCCGCAATTTGCAGGTGGCGTTTTATGATGCGGGCGAAAGCCCCGCCTCTGCCAGTCAGGCCATGGCGCGGGCGCTGAAGGATTCGCCCAAGCCGTTGGTGGTGTTTGGCCCTCTCTATGGCGGCAGCGTCAGCGCGGTTAAGGAAATGGCGCGCGCGGCCGATGTACCGATGGTCAGCTTTTCCAACAACCCGGCGGTGGCCGACAGCAACACCTTTGTGCTGGGCTTTGGCCCCGATGCGATGATGGCCAGCATTGTACGCTATGCAGCGGCGCAGGGTATTCGCGATTTCAAGGGCGTGGGGCGCAGCGGTGCCTATAGCGCCAAATTGTCGGAACTGTTGCGCGCAGAGGCCGCCAAACTTGGCGGATCGGTCAGTCAAATTGAGCTGTATGGCGGTAATGGGGTCAGTTTGGCTGAGGCGGTATCAAAGCTTAAGCCATCCACAGCGGGGGGACGCAGCGGGGTGGTGTTGTTTGACAGCGGCGCCGATTTGCAGGCGTTAAGCCGTCAGATTCAGTTGCGAGCCGATTGGCCAGCCCCATCCTTTCAATTGTTGGGCACGCAGGATTGGGCGTTGGACGATTTGACCGCCAACCCGGTGTTGCGTGGTGCCTGGTACCCTGCCCCCAACATTGCCCAGCGGCAGGCCTTTGAGCAGCGCTATCAGGGGGTTTATGGCGCCCCGCCGCCAACCTTGGCCAGCCTTGTCTATGACGCGGTAGCCCTGGCCAGCAAATTGGCTGAGGCGCGTCCCAAAAATGGCAAAGCGATTGGGGCAATTTTGACTGAGCCAGCGGGCTATTTGGGTCTAAGCGGCCTGTTCCGCCTGGAAAACAATGGCCTTAGCCAGCGGGGCTATGCGATTGTGCAGGTGGCATCGCCATCCCCCCGCACGCTTCAACCATCCCCGACCAGTTTTCAAGAGTCGCAGTTTTAAGCAACAGTTGGCGGATAATGGCATCCAGGCGACCAATGGCATCGGGGGGAACCGCCAAATGATGCGGGCTGATCTGTATCAGGCCATGCTGCCGTAAAAACGCCACCTCCCCCCCCTCTAACCAGTCCAGCAGGTCAAGGCCAAAGCGGGCGCGAAAGGCGGCGCGGTTAACCCCGCCGAGCAGGCCAAAGCCATCGGCATCCTGAACAGCGGTGGTGGTGGTCGCTGCGGAGGATGGGGTCGCCGAATCCCTCTGGCCAATCTGCCGCAGCCCCAGCATCACAAACTCTTCGGCCTGCTGCTGGCGGCTTAGCCACTCCACCTCCCCCTCGCCATCACTTTGGCCATGCCCCTGGCTTTGCACCGCTTGCTGCCAGGCCTTTGGTTGTTTGCGGTTAACGGTGGCCAGCCGCCGCCCACCGCTAAGGCTTAAACGCCCATGGGCACCCGCGCCAATGCCCAGATAATCATTGCCCTGCCAGGTCAGCAGGTTGTGACGGCTGCGCTGGCTGCTATCGCGGGCGTAGGAGGAGACTTCGTAATGCTGATAGCCCGCATCCCCCATCAGCTGGTTGGTGGCGTCATAAAAATCGCCCAACGCCTGCTCATCCGGCATGATAAGGGCGCCGCGCCGCGCCTGTTGCCCAAAGGGGGTGGCCGATTCGATGGTCAGTTGATACAGCGATGCATGGCCAACCCCAAAAGATAACCATTCTTTCAGCTCCTGCCGCCAGCTGGCCAGGCTTTGATCGGGGCGGCCATAGATCAAATCGGTCGATAGTTTGGCAAAAAGCCGTTGCGCCACCGTCAGGGCTTGCAGGGTTTGGGCGCGATCATGCTGCCGCCCCAGCGCGATAAGGCCGCCATCGGTCAGGGATTGTAGCCCTAATGACAGGCGGTTGATTCCTGCCAGCCGAAAATCGGCAAAGCGATTGACCTCAACCGTGGTCGGATTGGCCTCCAGCGTGATTTCGGCGTCCTGCATCAGCCCCCAACGCTGGGCGATGGCTTCCAACAGCTGGCCAATCAAAGCGGGCGACATCAGCGATGGGGTGCCGCCACCAAAATAAACGCTGTGCAGGGGGCGGTTGGCGGTCAGCTGATGGTAATAGTCCAACTCTATAATCAGGGCGTCTAGCCACTCCCCCTCACTAAGGCTCTGGCTGCCATGGCCAGCCCGATAGACATTAAAATCGCAAAAGGGGCAGATTTGCTGGCAATACGGCCAATGCAGATACAGGCCAAGTTTGGGCGTATGGGTTGGCGGGCTAACAGGGGATGGGGGCATTGGGGGCGGGGTCACGGGATAGGCAACTGGCCAGCCATGATCGCCTGCGCCAGCGCGGTAAAGGCACGGCCACGCGCGGTCAGCGGTACCGCTAGGTCGGGGGCTATTTCTGCATTGGTCAGCTGCTGGCCATCGGCAAGGAAATAGGGGTCAAAGCCAAAGCCATGCTGGCCGCGTGGATGGTCAATCAGCCTTCCCGCTACCCGTTCCTCTAGGACTAGGGCGGGCGCTGGGTTATCCCGCTGGTCGGACAGCACCAGCGCCAACACGCACACCGCCTCTGCCCGCCTATCGGCTTGAAAGGCGGGATCCTTGGCCAAATCGGCCATAAAGCTTGGCCAGCCCCCCACCGCGGCCACCTGCGGCGCGGTATGCACCCCCGGCCAGCGGTTGCAGGCCAACAGCTCCAGCCCTGAATCGTCGCCAATCGCGGGCACCCCCGTCAGGTGCGCCACGGTTGCGGCCTTATCCACGGCATTGCCGACATAGTCGGGGTGAATTTCCGGCGGCAGGGTTAGGTCGGGTGGGCAGGGCAACAATTGCCACGGGCTGTTTTGCAAGGCGGCCTGAAAGGCGGCTACCTTGCCAGGATTTTTGGTGGCCAGATACAGGCGGGCTGAATAGGGGCGGGCGGGTGCGCTGGCCGTGGTCATTCCCTGTTATCCCGTTGTTTTTCATCTTTTTGTTTATCATCCCTTGGGTTGTCACTTCCTGGGGCGGTGTTACGGTTTAGCAGCGCGGCAATCTGATCCGCAATCTGATCAAGGTCGCCTTGCTGCTGATCCCCCAATGATTGCTGACCAGTGTTGTCGGCCATGCGAACAATCAGGTCAAAGTCACGGCGGCCAGTTTGAACCGATCCCAAATGCACCAGTTGGGGGCGCAGGCGGTCGGTTCGCATCCGCCGCTTTATCCAGCGGGCAATGGGGATTGAGGCGGATCCCGACGATAACACCAAATCAGGCCAGGGGCGGGTAATCGCCATGGCGCCGTCACTGGTTAAATTGGCCAGACTGGCGCCAAATAGGCGGTCGGTTACCCCGTTCAGCAGTGGACGAAACAGGCCGCCCGTCGGCAATTCCCCCAACCAATTGAACCGCAGCCTTTTGGGTATCACGCTGATGGCCTGCCGCTGCGCCAGCGATTCGGCCACCGCCCACAGTTGGTTATCGCGCGATGGCCATCCATCCAACAACAGCCACACCAGTTTGGCCGCGGGCAGCACATAGCCCTTAGGTGCGCTGGCGCTAGGGTTTTCCGTAAGATTTTCCGTATGGTTTTCCATGGTCAGTTAGCCAAGGTAAGGGGTGGGGGATAGGGAAGAGGGCTGAATTAAGGCTGGCCAGCGCTTTTGCCAGCAGTTTTTAAGGGGGAAACAATTGTTGCCGAGAAAAAACAGAATAGTTGTTTTCTAACCCGACAAAAGACTTTATCAAAGGGGGAAACAACATTCGGGTCGATACAGGCCAACAATTCTTTAAGCGGGGGGTGCAACATGCGGGCAGCGGTGGTGGTTTTTCCAGGGTCAAATTGCGATACCGATGTGGTGACAGGGTTGCAAACCGTGTTGGGCATTGCGGTGGATCGCCTGTGGCATAAGCAGACCCATTTTGATGCGGCCTATGACCTGGTGGTGTTGCCGGGCGGCTTTTCCTATGGTGACTATCTGCGTTGTGGCGCGATTGCGGCGCACAGCCCGATTATGGCAGAGGTGAAGCGGCATGCGGAGCGCGGCGGCTATCTGTTGGGCATTTGCAATGGTTTTCAGATTTTGACGGAGGCAGGCTTGCTGCCCGGTGGCTTGCGCGGCAACGCGGGGCTGCAATTTATCTGTCGGGATGTGGCGTTGCAGGTGGCCAACCGCAACAGCCCCTTTACCTGCGCCCTGCCCAACGCTGACCTTACCCTGCCGATTGCCCATCATGATGGCAATTATTTGATTGATGATGACGGCCTAAAACGCTTGCAGGATCAGGATCAAATCGCCCTGACCTATACCACCCCCGTCAACGGGTCAGTGGCCAATATCGCGGGGGTTTTGAGTGCCAATAAGCGGGTGTTGGGCTTAATGCCCCATCCTGAGCGGGCGGTTGACCAGGCGGTCGGCAATACCGATGGGCGCGAGATATTTTTAAGTTTACAGACAACGATAGGAGCCTAAGCGATGAGCAAGCCAGTTGCCACCCAAGCCGCGATTGTAGCAACCGATGAGGCGCCAACCTATAGCCCGCAAGTGCTGCGCGGACTGGGGCTGAAGGTTGATGAGTATGAAAGAATTTTGGAATTGTTGGGTCGTGCGCCAAATTTTACCGAATTGGCGGTGTTTGGCGCGCTGTGGAGTGAGCATTGCAGTTATAAATCCAGCAAGAAGTATCTGAAAACCCTGCCCACCAGCGCGCCCTGGGTGATTCAGGGACCCGGCGAAAACGCGGGCGTCATCGATATTGGCGATGGCTTGGCGGCGGTGTTTAAGATCGAAAGCCACAACCACCCCAGCTTTATTGAGCCCTATCAGGGATCGGCGACAGGCGTTGGCGGCATTTTGCGCGATGTCTTTACCATGGGGGCGCGGCCAATCGCGCTGCTAAACGCCCTGCGCTTTGGCGATCCCAGCCATGCCAAAACCCGTTCGTTGGTGGCGGGCGTGGTGGCGGGTATTGGTGGCTATGGCAATTGCGTTGGCGTGCCGACGGTGGGGGGGGAGTGCCAGTTTCATGCCTGCTACAACGGCAACAACCTGGTCAACGCGATGGCGGTGGGCATCGCCCAGGCGGATAAGATTTTCTATGCTAAGGCGGCGGGCATCGGTAACCCGGTGGTCTATGTGGGTGCTAAGACGGGGCGCGATGGTGTGCATGGCGCCACCATGGCCAGCGCGGCTTTTAGCGCCAGTGAGCAGGCCAGTCGCCCCACCGTGCAGGTCGGCGATCCCTTTAAGGAAAAGCTGCTAATCGAGGCCTGTTTGGAGCTGATGAATGAGGATGCGATTATCGCAATTCAGGATATGGGGGCGGCAGGATTGACCAGCAGCGCCTGCGAAATGGCCAGCAAGGGGGGCATCGGTATCCGCCTGGATCTCAGCGCCGTGCCGCTGCGGGAAGCGGATTTGCAGCCCTATGAGATTATGCTGTCGGAAAGCCAGGAACGGATGCTGATGGTGTTAAAGCCTGAGGCGACCGCTAAGGCGCAGGCGATTTTTGCCAAATGGGATCTGGACGCGGTGGTGGTCGGCAGCCTGATCGCCGAACCCGTACTGGAAATGCAATGGCATGGCGAATCGGCGGGGGTGATTCCGATTGCCGCCCTGGTCGATGAGGCGCCGCAATATGACCGCCCCGTGGCGGCGCTGGCATCGCCCAGCCAGCAGCCCGTGACGCTGACCAAGCCTGTGGCCATCCTGCCCGCGCTGCAACAACTGCTGGCCAGCCCCAATTTGGCTAGCAAGCGATGGATTTGGCAGCAATATGATCGCCATGTCGGGGTCAACAGCCTATCCGATTCGGGCGCGGCAACGGCCAGCGATGCGGCGGTGGTGCGGGTTACGGGCACCCGCAAGGCGCTGGCGATGGCCACCGACTGCAACCCCTTTTACGGTGCGGCCGACCCCTATATCGGCGGCGCGCAGGCGGTGGTGGAAAGCTGGCGCAACCTGGTGGCCAGTGGCGCTAAGCCGTTAGCCCTGACCAACAATTTGAACTTCGGCAATCCGGAAAAGCCCGAAATTATGGCGCAGATTAAGGCGGCGGTGACGGGGATTGGTGATGCCGCCCGTGCCCTGGACTATCCCGTGGTGTCGGGCAATGTTTCGCTTTACAACGACACCGATGGGGTAGGGATTTACCCAACCCCCGTGATTGGCGGCGTCGGGCTGCTAGCTGACTACAGCCAACGGTTAAGCATGGCGTTGACCCAATCGGGGCTAAGCCTGGTACAATTGGGCAGCAGTTGTGATGGCTGGTTGGGACGCAGCCAATACCTGCTGACGGTTGAGGGGCAGGAGGCTGGGGCGCCACCGCCTGTCGATTTCGCCGCCGAGCGGCAGGTCGGCGAATTGGTGTTGGCCTTGAATCAGCAACAACGGCTGGCCGCCTGTCATGATATCAGCGATGGGGGGCTGTTGGTAGCGCTGGCCGAAATGTGGCTGACAGGGGCGGGCACGGATGCGGCGAATGCCCTGCCGCTCAACGTCCAGCTGACCCCCGATTTGCCCGCCAGTGATGCGGGTTTCTGGTTTGGGGAGGATCAGGCACGCTATCTGGTTGCCACCCTGCATCCCGATCAAGTCTTGGCGGCGGCGGCAGAGGCGGGTGTGCCAGCCCTGCTGCTGGGTCAGACTACGGCGGTGGCGGCGGCTGGGGGTACGGCTGGCGAGACGGTGGGCAAATTGACGCTGCCCGATGGCCAATCCATTACCCGCGCCGCCCTGCAAACCATCCATGAATCCTGGCTGCCTGCCTATATGCAGGGCTAAAGTCTGCGCGGGCGTTGTTGGGGGTGGCTGTAAGCTGCTGCAATCCCTTAATAGGCCGCCATCGCTCCAATCACCGCGGTTTTAACGCCCTGGATATCGGTTTTACCAGTGCTAAGCAGGGGGATGGTGGCCAACCGAACAAAACTATCGCGGCGGGGCACCCACAGGGGCGGCAGAATCGTTCTTAAGCTGGTTAGCAGGGAATCCAGCTGGCTGATATCCAGCGTATCGGTATGGGCAATCACCACCCGTTCACCCTTTTGCGGATCGCTTAAGGCGATGGCCACCAAGTCACTGGTGCCCGCCAGCTGGTGCAAGGCTTCTTCAATACGGATCAGGGGCACCATCTCCCCCCCCAATTTGGCAAAACGGCTAAGACGATCGATTAGGGTGATAAAACCCGCCGCGTCCATTTGGGCGATATCCCCTGTGTTGTACCAACCATCCTGCAACACCTGGGCGGTGCGGTCAGGTTGTTCATAATACCCCTGCATCACATTGGGTCCCTTAATCCATAACAGGCCAGGCTTATTGGGTTCATGCAGCACCTGTCCGCTGTCCAGGTCGGTGATACGGGCGGCGACATAGGGAATGGGGTGACCAACCGTGCCGGGGCGATTGCCCTGATGATCATAACCATTTAAGGAAATATTGGGCAGATTGACGGCGGCAATTGGCGACAATTCGGTGCATCCATACCCCTCTAACAGCTCAAGTCCGAACTTTTGCTTAAATTCTTCGGCGGTGGCGGTGCGCAGCTTTTCTGACCCGACCACCACATGGCGCAGGCTTTGCAACTGATCAGCGGTACAGTTGCGGGCATACAATTGGCAAAAGGTGGGGGTGGCGATTAACAATTTGGCCTGGGCGTGGGCAATCAGCTGCCCCACCGCCTTAGCCTCTAATGGGTTGGGATGATAGGCCACGTTTAATCCCGTCAACAGCGGCAACCACAGCGTGCCAGTAAAGCCAAAGCTGTGAAAGAATGGCAGGATACCCACCATGGTGTCTTTAGACTTCAGGGGCAGAATTTGGGCGGCTGAGGCGATATTGGCCAGCAGGTTATCCTGGCTAAGCATCACCCCCTTTGGTGTGCCCGTACTGCCACTGGAAAACAAAATGGTGGCCAGATCGCTGCCATGGCCAACCCGATGACGCAGCAAACGTTGCAACAGCCAGCTGGGCAGCATATAGGCGGTAAGCCATGCCCGCAAACGGTGGTGCAGGGGCAATTGCGTCAGCAAAGATTCCATCAGAATCAGATGGGGTAAGGCCGAGGCATTGGCCAGCGAATTGTCCAGAGGATTGGTCACAACCGTGCCAGGCAGCGCGATTTTTTTCAGCAATTTTTCGCTGGTAATCACCGTGCTGATACGGCATTGGCTGACAGCTTGCATTATCGCATCCTGCCCGACCGTGAAATTCAAATTGATCGGCACCTTACCAGCCAGGGCACAGGCCAGGTTGATCAACGCTCCCCCAACCGAAGCGGGCAGGGCGATACCGATAAACTTTTCCTGCCCATGATAACGGCGCAGGTAATCCGCCAACAACAACGCCCCCGTAAGGCTTTGGCCATAGCTAAGGCTGCGGCCACTGCTGTCACGGATAGCCAATTGCGACAGCCGTTGCTTAGCGCTGCGAACAAAAGCCAGCGCCAGGCTGGTTTGGCGATCGGGATGATGGCGATAGGCGGCCGCCGACAGCTCCGCCACCGCCTGTTTAACCGCCTGCACAGGGGTGTCGGCGGGCAGGGGTTGGCCAAAGCTGACCGTGACGGCATAGGGTAGGCGGCGTGGCCATTTCCACAGAAATTTTTGCTGACCCTTGCGGTTAGGGCTGGCGCTAAAAATGCTGCCCCAGACCCCATCCAGATAAACTGGGATAATCGGCACATCGGGCAGATCGCTTAGAATACGGCTGAATCCTGGTCTGAATTCGGCCATATTGCCGTTACGGCTCAGGGCACCCTCGGGAAAAATACAAACGGAATCCCCCGCCAACAGGGCGGTGCGCGCCTGATCCAGGCTTTTGATCATCGCCTTACCCTGGGTCGCCATCGGGATCACCCCCATCAGTCGAAACAACGGCTTAAGCCACCAAATGTTGTAATAGCGATCCAGCATGACATAGCGCAACGGCTTGTTCAGCGCGGCGCCCACCAACAACCCATCAACAAAGGATACATGATTGGCAACATACAGGGCGGGACGATCGGTGCCGATGGGCAAATGGTTCGCCCCAATTACCCGTATCCGATACACCAACCGAACCACCGCCAACACCACCAACCGCAGTAGGGATTGGGGCAACAGCTGAATCAGATACAAACAGGTCAGCAGGCTGGCCACCGCCAACACCAACATAATCTGGGATGCTGTCAGGCCAACACCATCGTAAAGACTTTTTAATGCCAGGGATGCGGCCAACATGCCAACGGTGTTAAACACGTTGCAGGCCGCCATGATTTTGCCCGTGGTGGTGGGGTCAGCGCTGTGTTGCAAAAAAGCGTTAAGGGGGACGATGTAAACACCCCCCGCCACGCCAATCAGAACCAATGATACGGCTGCCTGCCCATAGCTGGGGGCGGAAAAACCCAGCAAGACTAAGCCAATGGTCAGGGCGATACCCCCCAGTGGTATCAGGCCAAGTTCAACATGATCTCCCGAAAGCCAACCGCCAATCAGGCTGCCCCCCGCAATACCCACCAGCAGAAACATCAGCAGCTGGCTGGTTGCGGACTCACCAACCCCCAATTCATGGTGGCCGTATATGACCAACAGCATTTGCATCAGCGCACCAATGAACCAGAACCAACTGATTCCCCAAATCGCCAACCGTATCGGGCGAATAGCCAGCGCGCTTCGGCAGGCATCCAGGGTACCCCCCAGGGCGATAATGCTGGAACCCTTGGTTGCGGGCGCATGAAGGGGGGGGCGGCGCGGAATCCAAAATACCAATACAGCGCTTAGCGCCGTTAGGCTTAGCAGGATTATTCCAACCATCGCCAAACGATCCTGAAAAACCTCAAAGAACAGGCCGCCGCTGACGGTGCCCAGGATAATTGAGATATATAGGGTCATTTGCATCACGCCGTTGGCTCTGGCCAGCTGTTGCGGCGCGACCATTTCGGGAATAATAGCAAATTTGGCTGGGCTATTTAGGGCGCTTTGCACCGCGGTCAACAACAGCACCCCAATCATAAAACCAGTATGACCGCTGGCCAGAGCCAGGGTGGCCAGGCTCATCGACACCAGCTCAAACATTTTGGAGGCAATCAGTACAGTTCGTTTGTCATAACGATCGGCCAGCCGCCCGCCCAAACCAGAAAAAATCAGATAGGGGGCAATAAAAATTGCGCCGATCCAGGCGACCAGACCGCTATCCTGAGCGCCTGTGGTTTGGTTAATCGCCAAAAAGGTCAGCAGGATTTTGAACAAGTTATCGGTGTAAATGCCCATCGATTCGCTAATCAAATAGGCCATAAAGCCGCGTTGGCTTAACAGCTGGCGATAGCTTAAGGTCAACGAACACCTCGCTTTGGTAAGATTGTCTAAGGATAGGTTAGGTGTTAAGCGGCCGCTGTTCAACCAAATTAATGCCAGAACGTTTACGGGCGGCGGGTGGCCTTGGGCGGTCAGTTGTGGTAAAAGGACAAAGGCGGCATGGGGGCAGAGGTGACGACGCGCAACCTCCGACCAGCAACCAGCAAACCCCAACGCGCCATTCCAAACCAGTAACCCCCAACCAGCAATTCCAGCGAAGGACGATAGGCATGACCCGTGGCAATCCATCCGACATTCCCCCAACCAACAGCCGTTACAACAGCGTCGCCATCCTGCTGCACTGGGTTATTGCGGCGGCGATTGTGGGCATGTTGCTGATGGGAATTGTTATGGACGATCTGGAGGATCCCGCCTGGAAAGCGATTTTGTACCCGCTGCACAAATCGATTGGCATCACCATTTTGCTGATTAGTCTGTTGCGGTTGGGATGGCGGCTGGCGCATCGTCCACCCCCCCTGCCGCAGGGTAGCCAGCTGTGGGAAAAAATGGCGGCGCGCCTGACCCATGCGGGGTTTTACCTGTTGATGATTGCCATGCCCCTGTCGGGCTGGGCGATGTCCTCAGCCTTTTCGGGGGGCAAGCCGATGCTGCTGTTCGGGGTTATACCCTGGCCAAGCCTGCCTGGATTGGCTGGCGGGGATGAGGCGGCGCAAAAAGCGCTGGCAAAACAGTTTTATGAGCTGCATGAGCTGTTGGCCAATGCCCTTTGGTTGCTGTTGGCACTGCATGTTGGGGCGGCGCTGATCCATCATTTTTGGCGGCGGGATGAGGTTTTGTTGCGGATGACCCCCCGCTGGAGCGCGCCATTGCTAAGGCGGCTGCGCGGGGAATCGGACTAGCCGCGCGGGCGCGCCTCCTTCTCAGCCAAACCTCTCAGCCAAATCCCTGGGCCAAATCCCTGGGCAAAATCTCTAGGCCAACCCGACGCCGTGAGGAATCGGCGTGGGGGTGACCTGGGATGGCATCGTGGTGGCGGATAAGCGGCCAAATCCGCTGGGCGCGCTGGGGTTATCGTCGGTCAGATATTGGGGCAGCAGCAGCATATGGCTGGGCGCGCTGTAGATATCCGGCTCTGCCAGCAAATGGGCGACAAATCGTTCCCCAATCAGGGGTGACAGGCCGCGCCCAAACACATCGGCGCCGCGGCTGTTGGCACCAAAGGCGGGCATAATCAGGCGAGAATCGGTTTCGACATAGCAACGATGACGCAGGCGCAGATGACCCGCCCCCATCCAGGCGGTCGGTTGATAATGACCGCTGATTTCTGGCTTGGTTTCGTCTGGCTTAGCTTGCGGGCGCAGGGTTAGGCCACCCACACAGGCCTCGGTCGCCTGTTGCCCGCCCAACAGCTTACCAAGCTGGCCAGTGCTGTCATTGCTCAGCCACACCCAATGATACTGCTGAACCAGGCGGCGCAGGATGGGTTGCACCCGTTGCAGGCGTTGTGCCAACATCGTGCCATTGGCCGATGCATCATCCTCAAGGCAATAGACCGTGGTCGGCGCAAAACGCAGCAAGCGATCCTGCAACAGCTCCAACGTCACCGCCCAATGTTTATCCAGGGGGCGATGGTCAATGGCCTGTTGGGCGTGCAGCTGATGATGCGGTTGCAGGGTCATGGGCGGGTTCAACAGGTTGGCCAGGATGATGGCGCGCTGGCTGGGCCAAAAGATCACCCGACCGCTAAGGGTCAATTCTTGCCCACCAAATAGGCAATCATTGTGATACAGGGGGTCGTGGATGGCGCCTGAAATGTTCATGACTTTACCGTGTGCAAAAGGGGTGATGGGGCGGTGGTGGTTTTTGGTGGGGTGGATAAGGGTTGTTGGGATGGGTGCTAAGCTGTCCTAGCCCCCTAAGCTTTGTTCGCAATAACCGTGCCAGGATGACGGTTCAACCTCCGCTAAGCCTGGGCAAAAATTCAACCCTTCCCCTAGGCAATCACCGCCCAAAATCATCCTGTGCCGCTATCCGCTGAAAAGGGTCTTTCAAAAACGGCGTAAGCATGGTTTACTACCCCCCTTGTGACAGGGACGATCCCCCTATAGGGGGCAACCGTCGGGGGGTACGGGCATCATGCCGCCATCCCCACCATCACAGCTGGGGTAAGGAGACGTGGCCGAGCGGCTGAAGGCGACGGTTTGCTAAACCGTTATACGGGTTATACCGTATCGAGGGTTCGAATCCCTCCGTCTCCTCCAGCTCCTGATGTTAGAAAGTAATCAGCAGGTTAATCATTTCTTGTAATCCTGCTGAAATATGAGTAGCCTGCATAGAAATTCTGGCCTTTTTGTGCGTATCTTAATTCTTTTGCATGTGACGGAATAAGTGCCAGCTATTTCCAGAGAAAAGTTTGAGGTTGGGTTATGGCAGAAGAAAAGCTGACCTGGATGCCAAAACAGTGGCAGTTGTAAAAGAGGAAATTGCTGCTGCCGAATTAGCTGCAGCTCCTGCTCAAGAAGAGGC
>CAISOG010000020.1 GCA_903887035.1 uncultured Holosporaceae bacterium
CAGAAAAGCTTTTGGAGATTGGCTGGCAACCGCCTAATCTAAGCCTCCCAACGCGATAACAACACGACGCCAAGGAAATTTTTTAATGAGTCGTTTTGGGGATGATTGGGACAGTCTTTTAGAATTGGTCTGTGAACGAACCAGCTTAGGATGGGAAAGCCTCTGCGCGCAATTCGGCACTGGTGGAGCTATTGGGATGGTTGTCGCGGGAGTTGTTATCCAGGGGACAATTGTTATTCCCGCTGCGGCACGCTATTTAGCGCCCGCCTATCCGCCGCCCGCCCCGATAGAGCTATCCCTGCTAAGCCGCTAGCACGCTGATGCCATAGTCCTGTAGCTTTTTGTTGTCGGTGATCAGGGTGAATCCCTCAACCTTTGTCTGGGCAATTAGCATGTGGTCAAAGGCATCGTGATGCAATAGGGGCAGGTTTTTGACCGCCTTAAGGTGGGGGATGGTGATATCCAACAGGTTAAAACCCACCCGTTCAACCTCTGACGCAAAGCTGGCGGTTGATATGATGCGGCTGTGTTGCTGTTGAATCGTTAGTTCCCACAGGCTGGCCATGCTGACAAAAATATCCAAATCGGCACGGCTAAGGATGGTGCGGGCGTTGACCGACAGCCGCTTTGGCTCAGCCAGCGCCCATAAAAACACATAGGTATCAAGCAAAAACATGGGGGTGTGTGTGTCGGTTGGTTGGCAAGGATGGGTTGGGGTTAACGGATAGACAGGCCGGCAAATTCGTTGTCGTCGCCCTTATCCTGTGACAATTCGGCGGTCGGTTGTTGCTGCCTTAAGGCCAATTCCTTGGACAGCCACAATTTACCGGTTAGGGATCCCAACGGCCGAGCCTTTCCCGACGGCCTGGTTACGCGCCCCAGGCGAAATGGCGGGGCGGATGGGGCGTCCGCGGTTGGCGGCGGCGTCGGCGGCGTCGGCGGTAAGGCGGGCGATTCGGCAGTTGCAACGGTGGCGGCGGGGGCTGCCGGGGCTGCGACGGCTGGCGGGCTGACCGTTGTCAAGGCTTGCGCGCCAACAGGAAGGGCAGGGGCAGGGATAGCGGCAGGAGTAGCGGTTGGGGCAGGGCTGGCGATGATGTGGCTGGCGGCGGGGTTGGCAGTTGGGGCAGGGCTGGCGGCTTCACACAGCACGATGCGGCCAACCGGCTTGCCCGCGCGGGCGATCACCACCTCCTCCCCCCGCTCAACCAGTTCCAACAGGCGTGACAGGTTGGTTTTGGCATAGTGAATGTTGAATTGCATGATAACCCCACCCGATGGATTTGACGCGACCAGTGATTTTGGCCAAACATAACACAAATTCAGCTTAGCTAACACTGGTAAAAATTTGATTTATCGCTAAGGTGCTTAGCTTCACAGGACACACCAACGTTAGAAAATCATCATGGCCTTGTTAACCGACGAAAGCTTGCAAAGTATTTTAAACCGCCACGGGGAGCTTAGCCGTGAGCTGGCCACCTTTGATGGCGCCGATTCCACCCGTTTTACTCAGTTGTCGCGGGAGCTTTCGGAGCTGACCCCCCTGTGCGAAAAAGTGGAATCCTTTTTGAAACAGCGGCGCGAGTTGGTCGAAACCGAAAAGATGATGGCCGATGCCAGCCTGGACAGCGATCTGCGCCAAATGGCGGAGGAGGAGCACTATCAGGTGAAGGAGGCGTTGCCAGCGTTGGAGCATCAATTGCTGTTGGCAATGTTGCCCAAAGATGTCGATGACGAGAAAAATGCCCTGTTGGAAATTCGCGCTGGTGCAGGCGGGGATGAGGCCAGCCTGTTCGCGGCAGAGCTGTTTCGCGCCTATGAACGCTATGCCGCGCTGCGTGGTTGGCAGTTCGAGATTATTTCCATCTCCGACAACGGGTTGGGCGGCTATAAAGAATGCGTCGCCAACGTGACGGGCAAGGGGGTGTTTGCCCGCTTGAAGTTTGAATCGGGCGTGCATCGGGTGCAACGGGTGCCCGCTACGGAATCCAGCGGTCGCATCCACACCTCCACCATCACGGTTGCCATCATGCCCGAGGCGGAGGATGTTGATGTGCAGATTGACGAAAAAGACCTGCGCATCGATATTTTTCGCGCCTCAGGCCCGGGGGGGCAGGGGGTCAACACCACCGACAGCGCGGTGCGGATTACCCATATCCCGACCGGCATTGTGGTGTCGCAACAGGATGAACGATCCCAGATTAAAAATCGCGCTAAGGGCATGAAAATCCTGCGTGCCCGCCTGTATGAGGCGCAACGGTTGGAAAAAGAGGCCGAACGATCCGCCAACCGCAAAAGCCAGGTCGGGACGGGCGATCGCTCAGAGCGGATCCGCACCTACAACTTTCCGCAGGGGCGGGTCAGCGACCACCGCATCAACCTGACCCTCTACAAAATCGAAAAAGTCATGATGGGGGAGTTTGATGAGTTTATCGACGCCCTGATTGCCGATGATCAATCGCACAGGCTGGCGGAGCTGCATTAAATAGCTATCACGAAAAATTCTGATGCTTTTTGCCAACAAATTGGTTGCCAGGGCGGGGGGAAGCCTTTATGATTGCCGTCTGCATTGCCCGATGGCTTATTCGTAAGCTGCATTAACGGCAATGTCGGCGTGGTGTTGGGGGTATAGCTCAGTTGGTTAGAGCGCCGGCCTGTCAAGCCGGAGGCCACGGGTTCAAGTCCCGTTACTCCCGCCAGCCCCCTCTCCTAAACATTGCTCCTGTCGCTGTCATTCTACCCCCTGCTATTACCGCCTCTCCGTTGTCATCCTACCCCTTGTGGGTAGGATCTTAAATCCTATACGCTTCACAAGCGGTTCCGTTGTTGAGATTCTCTCCACAGGGGGGAGAATGACAGTGTTGATTGTGTTTGCTCCGTTGTCATTTCCGCGAAGGCGGAAATCCACCAACCTTTATCGCACAACCTGGCGGTTCCGCCCTATGGATCCCCCGCCTGCGCGGGGATGACGGATAAAAAGGTTGAGATGACTACAAAACTCCTCATTTGACCGATTGTCTTTGCCCGCGGTTAGGGATAGATTGCCGTTATGCTTGCAACCTATCTCCCCATTTTGGTTTTCATCCTGCTGGCCACTGGCCTGGCGGGTGGGATAATTGTGGCATCGCTGCTGGTGGCGCCGCGCGCGCCCGATAAGGAAAAGCTGTCGCCCTATGAGTGCGGCTTTGAGCCATTTGACGATGCCCGCCGCAAATTCGACATTCGTTTTTACCTGGTGGCGATTCTGTTTATTATTTTTGACCTTGAGGTGGCCTTTCTGTTCCCCTGGGCGGTATCGCTGAACCACACGGGCGTGGCGGGTTTGCTGTCGATGCTGATGTTCCTGGGCGTGTTGACGATCGGCTTTGTCTATGAATGGAAAAAGGGGGCGTTGGAATGGCATTAAATCTGAGTTCAAAGGGGGGTGCAGTGCCCGTCAGCGGCGGCCTTAACGTCGCGGATCCAGCCTTGGTAGAGGCCAACCCCATTTTTGCGGAACAGTATGACCGGCTGCAACATGAAGTGTCGGATCTCGGCTTTGTGGTAACCAAATTTGATAACCTGGTGCGATGGGCGCGGGGCAGCAGCCTGTGGCCGATGTCCTTTGGCCTGGCCTGCTGCGCGGTGGAGATGATGCAGACGGCGGCCAGCCGTTACGACCTGGATCGCTTTGGCGTGGTGTTTCGCCCCAGCCCGCGCCAGTCGGACGTGATGATCGTGGCGGGCACGCTGACCAACAAAATGGCAGCGCCGTTGCGTAAGGTTTATGACCAAATGGCTGAGCCGCGCTGGGTGATTTCCATGGGATCCTGCGCCAATGGCGGCGGCTATTACCACTATTCTTACTCGGTGGTGCGCGGGTGCGACCGCATCGTGCCGGTGGATGTGTATGTGCCGGGTTGCCCGCCGACGGCTGAGGCTTTGTTGTATGGTATCATGGTGTTGCAGAAGAAAATTCGCCGCACCCAATCGATTTTGCGCTTTAGCTAGAGCGCGGCAGATGGTTGATTCCCCGCTGCTCACCCCCCTTTACCATTGGCATCAGGCGCAGGGCGCAAAGCTGGTACCCTTTGCCGGTTGGCAGATGCCCCTGCAATACGCGGGCATCGTCGCGGAGCATTTGCACACCCGTTCAGCGGCCAGCCTGTTTGACGTTAGCCATATGGGGCAGCTGCTGCTGACGGGGCAGGGGGCGGATCGCGCCCTGGAGCAGCTGTTGCCCGGCGATATTGTTGGCCTGGCCGAAGGACGTATGCGCTACAGCCTGTTGACCCTAAGCCATGGCGGAATTCTGGACGATCTGATGGTGGTGCGCCTGCCCAGTCAGGGGGCGGAGAGTCGCCTGCATCTGGTCATCAACGCGGCGCGGCGGCAGGTGGATGAGGCGCATTTGCGGGCGCATCTGCTCCCCGATTTGCAGCTGGAGGCTCTTAACAGCCGCGCCCTGCTGGCGCTGCAGGGGCCAACGGCGGCGGCTGTACTGGCGCCTCTGTCGCCTAAGGCCATAGATTTGCCTTTTATGGGGGCGGCCGAACTGATGGTGGGGGATATCCCATGCCTGGTCATGCGGTCGGGCTACACAGGGGAGGATGGGTTTGAACTCTCCTGCGCCGCCGATGATGCCGTTGCCCTGGCCGACCTACTGATAGCGCAAGATGGCGTGCTGCCCGCTGGCCTGGGGGCGCGTGACAGCCTGCGGCTGGAGGCGGGGTTGTGCCTGTATGGCCATGATATTGATGAGCAGACCAACCCGATGGAGGCGGGGTTGGTCTGGACGATTGCCAAGCATCGGCGCGATGATTCGCAAGGCTTTTTGGGGGCGGCGTCGGTGCTGAGCGCGCTAAAAAACAAAGCGGCGGCAGGTGCCCGCCAGCGCGTCGGCCTGACCCTGGCGGCGGGCAGTCCGCCAGCGCGGGAGGGGGCGGTGATTGAGAATCTGGCTGGCCAGCCGATTGGCGTGGTGACCAGCGGTGGTTTTTCCCCCAGCCTACAATTGCCGATAGCAATGGGCTATGTGCCCGCTGATGTGCCCACTGATGTAACGGAGGGGGATGTGCAGGTGGTCGTTCGCAGCAATCGCTACCTGGCTAAGCTAAGCCCGTTGCCTTTTGTGCCAACCCGCTACGTTAAACCCAACGCCACCAAACCTTAGGAGATTGTGATGACCTATTACACCAAAGAACATGAATGGCTAGAACTGGCTGCTGACGGGGTTGCCACCGTTGGCATTACCGATTACGCCCAGAAACAGTTGGGCGATGTGGTGTTTGTGGAGCTGCCCGCCATTGGCAAAACCGTGGCACAGGCGGCGGAAATTGCGGTGGTGGAGTCGGTGAAGGCCGCCAGTGAGGTTTATGCGCCGGTCAGCGGTACGGTGGTGGCCGCCAATGAGGATTTGCCCGCCAATCCTGGCCTAGTGAACCAAGCGCCGCAGGGGGCGGGCTGGTTCGTCAAACTGCGCCTATCGGATCAGGGGGAGCTAGCTAAGCTATTGGATGAGGCAGGCTATCAGGCCTATTTGGCCAGCATTTCTTAGGTCGCCTGGCTTAGCCCCCCGCCTCTAAACCCTTTAGCTAACGGAGATTTCTAACGTGCGCTACCTACCGTTAACCGCTGCCGATCGCCAAGAGATGTTGGCCGCTTGTGGTGTTGAAAATATCCGTGAGCTGTACAGCGGCGTGGCGGCCAGCGCCTGGCATGAGGGGGTGTTTAAGGATTTGCCGCTTGGCCTGAATGAATGGCAAACAGAATTGGCGGTGCGGCAGTTGGCCGATCAGAACCAAACCGTCGGGCAATTGGCCAGTTTTTGTGGGGCGGGGGCATACCGCCACCATGTGCCCGCCGCGGTTGACCATTTGATTCAACGGGGGGAGTTCTTAACCTCCTACACCCCCTATCAGCCC
>CAISOG010000021.1 GCA_903887035.1 uncultured Holosporaceae bacterium
AGGTGCGCAAAGCCCTGAACATTCCATCCGATGCCCGCATCAACCATGTCGCCTATGACCGCAAAAAAAACATGGAGGAGGCGGAAAAAGCTACCTTTGTAGAAATGAAGGGGCTACACACCCTGCGCAAAGCCGTCGATAAAGTTGATAAAAATTTGTGGGAAACTTTTCGGCGCGATACAGGACGGTTGGATGCCATCGCCACCGTACTGTGCTTTGAGCAAAACGAAGACATCGCAGGCAAAAAGCTGGCGAAAATGGGCTTTGAGGACAAAATCATCAAAGCCTTTTTGCCCATAAGTTTTAACGGGGTTTTGCATCTATCCCTTAAGGCGATTCGCAACCTTTTGCCCTATCTGCGGGCAGGTCACAGCTATGCAGAGTCCGTAGCCCTGGCTGGATACAATTTTGTAGAGCAACAGCAGGGTAACCAAGACCGCCTACCCCCCCTGCCGCTTATTAACAATCCCGTGGTCAACCGCGCGTTGGCGCAGGCGCGGCGGGTTATCAACGCCGTTATTGCGGAATATGGGATGCCCGATCGCATTCATATTGAGCTGGCCAACGAATTGGGCAAATCCAAATCAAAGCGTGATGAGATTGCGCGGGAGCAGAATAAGAATCGTGAGGCAAGAGAAACGGCCTTAGCGGCTATACAGCAGGAATTGGGCTTGGCCGACATCCGCGGCAACCTTAAGGAAAAGTTGTTGCTGTGGCATGAACAAAGGCATGAATGCCCCTATAGCCAACAAAAAATTTCCTACCAAGACATTGAAAATGGCCAGGTGGAGGTGGATCACATCCTGCCCTTTAGTCGCAGCTTTGATAACAGCCGCGCCAACAGGGTTTTGGTGTTTGCGAAGGAAAACCAGAATAAGCAAGAGCGCACCCCCTTTGAATGGTTGGGCGCAAACCCCGATAGGTGGCAGGATTTCTGCACCTGGGTTGATGCTTCCGCCCTACCCTATCGCAAAAAACGGCAATTGTTGTTGCGTGATTTTCAAGAGGAGGGGTGGAAACGACGCAACCTGCAAGACACCCAATATATTGGCCGGCTTTTAAGTCAGCACATCAAGACCCACCTAAACTTTGGCGATGATGAATCGCCAACAGGCAAACAAACGCGGCGGGTGGCGGTGCGCCCTGGCCGCCTGACGGCCTGGCTGCGGTATCATTGGGGGGTGCATGACCTTAAGGATCGGGAAAATGATGACCGCCACCACGCCATGGATGCCCTGATTGTTGCCTGCACCACTGAATCGATGGTGCAACAGGCAACCCAATACAACAAGCGGGGCATTCGTAAGGAGGATCAGCAGGCCATTCCAACCCCCTGGCCAGATTTTCGCAACAGCGTCAAAAAACAGCTGGACGACATTTTTGTCAGCCGTGCCCCACAACGCACCGTAACGGGTGAGGGTCATGCGGCGACCGTCTATGGCCTGCGTCAACGCTTGGATGACAAGGGGCAGGAAAAGACCCTGGTGCTAAAACGGATAGCAGTAGAGAATTTGAAACCTGAGAATTTGGACAAGCTGTTGGACGGGAATGGCCGCAACAGCTGGCTAAAACGGTTGTTGGCGGAACGGTTGGCTCAGCATGGCGGCGACGGCAAAAAAGCCTTTGTGGAGCCTCTGCGGATGCCGGGCAACGACGCCATCATCCGTCACGTAAGGCTGATTACAAAAGATAAAGTTTATAACGGACTGAAACTGCCCGACCGCGGCAACCCATCACGGCCAGGCTTTGTCCCGAATGGGGATATGGCGCGGGTGGATGTGTACAGCAAGGCCAACAAGTTTTACTTGGTGCCCGTCTATACCCACCACATCGCCCGTGGCATTCTGCCCCTGCGCGCCATTACCGCGAACCAGCCGCAGGAGAAGTGGCCGGTGATGGATGACAGCTATCTGTTTAAGTTCAGCCTGTTCCGCTATGACCTAATTGGCTATGCCAAAAAGGCGGGTGATCCGCTGGACTATGTTTATTACCGTGGCACTGATGTAGCAACCGCAGGTTTAACGCTGTCGCCGCATTTTTCCAACCATCC
>CAISOG010000022.1 GCA_903887035.1 uncultured Holosporaceae bacterium
CTTTTTTTTAACCGTTCGGAACATTTGGATCGCCCCCATCCCCGACAAACCATCGCAAACATCAGGGCGATTTGACACACACTCTTGTGTTTTGCCTATGTTCTTTGCATGATGCCGCGTTACCACAATATGCGTGGCCGCCCAATTCCTGGGAACGCTGGCTGCGCGCCGCTAACGGAGCCTTGCCAGCCGATGCTGTCATCCGATATCAACAAGCCATACCACCAACCCATGCTATCCTTCTATGCCGACTGATTCACCTGATTTAGCCAAGCTTTGGCAGCGTGGCACCCAATTTTTGGGCTGTCGTTACGCCATCATGGGCGGGGCGATGACCTGGGTATCGGAACGCCACCTGGTCGCCGCTATCAGCAATGCGGGCGGCTTTGGCGTGCTGGCCAGCGGGTCGATGACCCCCGACCTGCTGCGCGCGGAGATTCAGGCGACCAAGGCGCTGGCCACGCAGCCCTTTGGCGTCAACCTGATTGTCATGAGCCCGCATTTGGCGGGGCTGGCCGAGGTTTGTGTGCAGGAAAATATCGGCCATGTCGTGTTGGCGGGCGGCACCCCGCCCCAGGCGGTCATCAAACAGCTTAAGGATGGCGGCTGTCGGGTGATTGCCTTTGCCCCCGCGCTGGTACTGGCCAAACGGCTGATTAAGCACGGGGTTGACGCCCTGGTGATTGAGGGGGCGGAGGCCGGCGGCCATATCGGCGCGGTTTCCACCAACGTGTTGGCGCAGGAAATTTTGCCGCAAATCAGCGAGGTTCCGGTTTTTGTCGCGGGCGGCATCGGGCGGGGGGAGGCGATTTTGGCCTATTTGGAAATGGGCGCGGCGGGGGTACAGCTGGGCACCCGCTTTGTCTGCGCCAGCGAATCGATTGCTCACCCCAATTTCAAACAGGCCTTTATCCGCGCCCACGCCCGTGATGCCATGCCATCGGTGCAGGTTGATGAACGATTCCCCGTTATTCCCGTGCGCGCCATCGCCAACCAGGCCAGCCAGCGTTTTATCGCCTGGCAGCGGCAGGTGATTGACCGCTACCAGGGTGGTGAATTGGATTTAAAAGCTGCCCAGCTGGAAATTGAGCATTTTTGGGCGGGCGCCCTGCGGCGGGCGGTGATTGATGGCGATGTGGAAAATGGATCGCTGATGGCGGGTCAAAGCGTCGCCTTTGTTACCCGCGAACAGCCCGTCACCGAAATTTTTGCCGAACTGCTCAGCCAGACCACCGCCGCCATGTCGGCACGAGGTGGCTAAGGAGTAGCCTCAAACGGGCGGGCGACACGATAGAAATCGCCAGGCCGCTTTTCGTATTTGCGCAGGATAGCATCAAATGCCCCCTCATAACGCGCCTCGTTTACCGCCACATCCAACATTTCCATCAGCTGCTGTTCACCCTTGGCCACCGCAAAGGTAATGGGCAACAGCCGAATAGGTTTGTTGGGATACAATTCACGAATCTTGTTTGGATTTTTGCTTGAAAAGTCTGCAGCTACCGCGACTTCAAAAAATATTACATCAGCTTTTTTGGTTACAAGGCTTTCAATAATTTGAGAAATATCACTTGTTTGCGGAAGACTAACACGAGAAGCCTTGGCAAATTGGCTCGCATAGATTTGCGACCCCATTTCACCATCCATCGTTACAATTTTTACCGCGGGATCATTCAGCTGTTCTAAGGATTTTCCATCAAATCGGTGATCATCAGCACGCACATAAACGGCATAAGCACTAAAAGAATGGGGCTGCCCAGAAAGAGTCTGTTTCGCGCGCAAAGGATTTGGCCACATCCCAGCACAATAGGCATCAATTTTTCCATCAATTAAGTCCTGAGGAAATGTTGCGAAAGTGGTTTCTATCCAATCAATTTCAACCCCCAATTTCTGGGCAACAACATCGGCGGATTCCTTAAAAATACCACCCATCTCACCCGTGTTAGGGTTTTTGGTAAACCAGTTTGCAATAGGGACGAAACCACACCGTAGAGTGTTGGTGCGTATCACCCGCTCATAGGCCTTGCCATAGGGGGCGACCGATGCCGCGCCGCCAGAATTGCCCAATGGCTGTATCCATTGAGCCGTGGCCAAGGTTACAACGGCGCTGACCGCCGCGACCACAACAACCTGGGAAAGCTTCATGACAAATCCTTTGATAAACGAGGAAAATATAGCGTAAGTTAGCAAATCGATTTATCCAAAACAACCCATCCGACCCGCCGCCATGACCGCACCATTGCCATCCGCCTTGCCCCTGTTCAGGCAGCAGATAGCGAATTTCGCTTTGGGGGTAATCGCTGATACCCAACCTTGCCGCCGCGGGCAATCGGTATTACATTGGGGATAGATACTTTTTCCCCCTTACAGGAGATGGCCATGACCCACAACACCACCGATGCCAATTTTGCCCAGGAAGTTTTGAAGTCCGACAAACCCGTGCTGGTTGATTTTTGGGCGCCCTGGTGTGGCCCATGCCGCGCCATTGCCCCCGTCATTGACCAGGTCGCTGAGGAAAAAAAGGATAGCGTGCGGGTGATGAAGGTGAATGTTGATGAAAACACCGATTCCCCCGTCAAATATGGCGTGCGCAGCATCCCAACCCTGGTGCTGTTTAAGGATGGCCAGGCGATCGCCACCCATGTGGGCAGCATGTCAAAAACCCAACTCGATAGCTGGCTGACCGAAAAACTGGGCGGCTAGAGCCATCCGCGCTAAGGGGGCGGGGTGAAATGGCTATCCCCCCACCAGCCAATCGGGCAGGCGTTGCGGCTTGCCGCTGTCCATCTTGACCAGGGCAAGGGTAACCGACAGGCTGACCAGCAGGGTTTTGGCAGAAGATCCCGAGTCCCCCGTATCTCCCGCATCCCCCGCATCCCCTGAACTCCCCGAATGGCCTGCACCCGACACCATCGCTTGTTGCCCCGCCGATAGCGCGCCCATGGGCTGATCATCGGCGCGATGAATCTGTTGGGTCATGATAAGGCGGCTGGGGCGGTGATAATCCACCCAACTGCTGACCATCACCAGCTCATCCAGGCGGGCGGGGCGGTGATAGGTGGCGTTCAGGTGATGCACGACAAAGGCCATCCCCTGGGCACGCAGATCGGCCGATTGCTGTGGCCAACCAGTGCGCAACCATTCCGTGCGGGCGCGTTCGGCAAAATGCAGATAGCGGGCGTGATAGACCACGCCACCCGCGTCGGTATCCTCATAGTAAACCCGCAGAGCTAGCCGATGAATCGGCTGATGGCGCGCGATTGTCACGGCTTAGGCTTCTTGGCTAGGGATTGGGATTCAGGCCGCCTGTTGCAGGGGGCGCTTAAGGGCGGCCACCCCGGGCAGGGTTTTGCCCTCCAACCATTCCAAAAAGGCGCCACCCGCCAGCGAAACATAGCTGATTTGGTCGGTAACCCCCGCCTTGGCCAGGGCGGCCACGGTATCGCCGCCACCCGCCACCGACAGCAACTGCCCCTGACCTGTCAATTCGGCCACCCGTTGCGCCAGGGCGATGGTGCCCGCATCAAAGGGGGTCAGCTCAAACGCGCCGACGGGGCCGTTCCAGACCATCGTCTTGCTGGCGGCAATAACCTGGCTCCAGGCCTGCACGGTGGCGGGGCCGATATCCAAAATCATTTCATCCGCTTGCACATCGCCCAGTGCCGCCACCCGACTGTCGGCGCCCGCCTTAAACTCCCGCGCCACCACCACATCGGTGGGCAGGTGGATTTTGCGCCCGCTTGCCGCCGCCTGATCCAAAATGCGGGTGACGGTGCCAATCAATTCCTTTTCACACAGCGATTTGCCAACGGGATAGTCCAGTGCGTGCAAAAAAGTGTTGGCCATGCCGCCGCCAATCAACAGATGGTCAACGCGATCCAACAGGTTGGACAACAGCTCTAACTTGGTCGAAACCTTGGAACCGCCAACCAGGGCGGCTACCGGACGGGTCGGCTGCTCCAACGCCTTGGCCAGCGCCGCCAACTCCGCCTCCATCAGCAGGCCGGCATAGGCGGGCAGCAGGTGGGCAACCCCCTCCGTCGAGGCATGGGCACGATGCGCCGCCGAAAAGGCATCGTTGACGTAAATATCGCCCAATTTGGCCAAGGCCTGGGCAAAGGCGGCCTCATTCGCCTCCTCCCCCGCTTCGAACCGCACATTTTCCAACAACAGAATTTGACCGTCACCCAGGGCGGCCACCGCCGCCTCAGCCTCTGCCCCGACTGTTTGATCGCAAAAAGCGACGGGATAAGCGGCCAATTGTGCCTTAAGCACGTCATAGACGGGGCGCAACGATTGGGTGGCATCGCGTTGGCCATTGGGGCGGCCAAAATGCGCCAACAGGATAACGCGCGCGCCCATATCCGCCAGGGTTTTGATGGTGGCCAGCGATTTTTCGATACGGCTGGCATCGGTTACCACCACCTGCCCATCCTGATTGGCGACGGGCACGTTATAGTCCACCCGCACCAGCACCCGTTTCCCCTTAGCGTTGCAGTCTTTGAGTCCCAGAAAATCGCTCATAACCCATACTCCTTAAAAAAAATGTTATTTCTTGTGGTTAACGCTGATGGCATGACCAGGTTGCGGGAATGGAGGAAGCGGTGAGATTCGAACTCACGGAGGAGTTGCCCCCTCGGCAGTTTTCAAGACTGCAGCCTTAAACCACTCGGCCACGCTTCCTTAATATCATTCGCCTTTCGACATCAACCATCACTTACACCAACATCCCCCCAGCAACCACGGCAGTTTTGACTGCTTCGCCTACTGGCTACGCGCCCTTCGGGTCTCTCGCTTCGCTCGATTTCCAAAAATCCTCCTGGACTTTTGTCAAGACTGCAGCCTTAAACCACTCGGCCACGCTTCCGTTAACGGCATCCAACGGCAAAAACCATACCCATTATGCTGTCACTTTAGCAACAATTTGTGCCCAGCGCAAAGGATAGCTTTGCTGGCCAGCTTAGTGTTCAAATCCAGCCGCTTTTCATGGGGCAAGGGAATGGGGCAAGGGAATTAAGTATCCCTATGATCGCGCAAATGCCAGCAACGGTTGGTAATCGCCAACATCTGCATCGCGCAGAGCGGCAATATAACGGGTGCGCAGGTCATCTGGCTTGGTGAGGTTGGAATTGCCGCCCCAGCTGAGTTTCTCACCATTAAACTTGGCCACAATGACATCGGCGCACATGCGTGCGTGCCGGCCGTTACCATTGGGGAACAGGTGAATTTTTACCAGGCGATGGTGGAAAATCACGGCCAAATCGCTGATGGGATAGGTTTGATGCTCTAACCAATATTGGGCATCACCAAGCAGCTGGTGCAGTTCGGTGATGATGCACAGGCGATCCACGCCGATATTCTTATTGGTCTTGCGAAAAGTACCTGCCCATTTCCACACATGGCCAAACATGCGTTTGTGGAGGTTGAGTAGGAATTTTTCTGTCCACACATCCAGTTTGCTGAGCGTGGTTTTCTGCATCACCCACTGGCGGGCTTCCAGGATATTTTCTTGCTCGAACGCATTGAGATCTTCACGGGTGATAAGGTTAGGAATCAGGCCGCGCTTTTCCTCCTCATCCAAGGGCGTCTGGCCTGCGATATAGTGGTATTGCACGGCTTAATCCCACAGCTTGGTGTTGGGGTTTTTGGCCAGCTCTTCCGCAATCTCCTGAATCTTTTGGTGTAGATTGCCAACGCCTTGCGCCTCAAGCTGCATGGTGTGATCCACTGCTGCCACGATGTCTTTGGCCTTAATCAGCGCCTGTCTGTCAATTATGGCCTGCAAACTATCCCCCTCTGGCACCAGCGCGTAGACCAGGCGGCAGTTCAGGGCTTCGGCCGCCTTGCGCAACGATTTAAGCGTGATGGCATCCTCCACCTCATTGGCTTCTAAACGCGCGGCGGATTGTTGGGTTATCCCCATGCGATCCGCCATTTGGCGCACGCTCATACCCAGGGATTTACGGATAGCCTTTAACCAACCGCCTGTTAGGCGATCACAACCGCGCACGTTGGCCAAGTACCGATCGAGCGTTTGCCGTTGCAGCTGGGTGAATTTGCTAGCCATATTACAGCCTATAATCTGTTTATTAGCACCATAATAACAGAATAAAAGCTGTAAGTAAATTGCCAAATTACAGCGTAAAAGCTGTTTTTTCCGCGGTGTGATAACGGGAATGACGATTAGGCCGCGGGGTCGGCGGGGTCTATGATGGGGGAGGCGATGGGGGAGGCGATGGGGGAGGCGATTGGTGGTAGGTCAGCGGCGGGCGGGGCGCTATGCCCCCAGCCATAGGGGGCGGGCATGGTCAGCAACAGCTCAGCAATTTCCCGCAGCAGGAAGCCCAGATTTTGGGCGCGGGCAATATCTTCATGCGGCATAAGCTTGGCAAAGGCCTCTAGCTTACCCCGATGCACCTCCTGCAAATGTTCATAAAAAATCAGCGCGATAAGCAGGAACACCCGTTCCCGCGGGCTAAGTTCCGGGATCGTCGCGTTGGTCAACAGCGGCAGGGGCGATTGCGTTTGCCCCGCCGCCACCGCCTGTTGCACCAGGGTCAGCCAGCATAAGGCCTTTAACAGGCGGCGATGCCAATGGGTTTGCATCGGTTGTTGCAACAACACTTGTTTTTCAAGCTCTTGCAGATAGGCCTGGCTGCTGGCCGTTGTCCAGGGGGCGGCCAGCCGTTGGCACCAATCCAACATCCGATCCTGCCCCCGCCAATCGGAGGGGAACAGCCCATAGGCCAAGCCTTCATGCAATCCAGCCTGGGTAAAAATAATGTTGGAGGGGTTGGTCGCGCTGAGCAGGCCGTGCAAGACTTGCAACGCATAGGCAAAATAGGGTTGCTGCCCCGCGGCCAGGTTAAAGCGCACCGCCAGCTCCCGCGATTTGGTAAAATCCTGATGCATCCAACGCGCCAAAATCGGCAGCAACGCCGATGTGCTGACCGCAAAGCCATCAATCCGATCCAGGGGGTAATGCGCCTCTCGCAGCGCCATCAGCCCCGTGCGGGTCATCAACCCACCGCGCAGGATCAAGGGCTGGCCATTCAGTTGCCGCCCCAGCCGACTGATCAACAATTCCTGCACCGCGCGCCCCGCATGATCGTTGCACAGCGGCCCCAGCGGCAGGCTGTCCGCCGCCAACACCTTACCCCGCTGCATCCAGGCCAGATCCAGGCTGGCGGAGCCGAAATCCAGCACCAGGCCGCCCGCCGCCGATTCCCCCAATTGCCAGCTGGCCGCCGCCGCCGCCAACTCCGCCTCCTCAGCGCCAGAAATCACCGTGATGGCCAGTTTTTCATGGCTGCGGTGGTAGAGGGATTGCAAAAAACTGTCGACCATGGCGGGGTCGGCGCGCCGAAACGCCTCAGTCGCCACCCCGAAAAAGCGCTGAACCCCGCTGGCACTGGCGGCCTGAATATAGGGCAACAGGATGTCAAAGGCGCGGTGAAGCGACACGGGATCCAACCGCACCGATTGATTCGGTTGGCTTATAAAGCGGCAGGATTGCTTCAGCTGCAACGGGCTGGTCAACGGCGCCTCATCCCCAGGCTGGCGGTACAGGCCGACCAGCGGCAGGCTGGGCCAGAAATAAAACGCCTCAGCGGTGATGGAGCTGGAACCCAACACCACCACGGCAAAGGGCTGACCAGCCTGTAAATGCGATGGTGGCCGTTCAACCGTCAAGGGTGGGGTGGTGGAGGGAATTTGCGTCATGCCATCGCGGGTTGCGTTTTTGAATCAGGCGATAGCACCCTGATTGCCAAAAAGGATTGCCCCGTTTTTGTTGACAGCGTGCCGCGTTATCATGCCCAAAAGCCGACAGGGTTCACAAGGGCTTTGCGGTGAACCGCTTAGCCAACCAATTCCAGGCCGCTGAAGAAATAGGCAATTTCCTGCACCGCGGTTTCGGGCGCGTCGGAGCCATGAACGCTGTTGGCCTCAATCGATTCGGCAAACAATTTGCGAATAGTGCCCTCAGCCGCATTGGCGGGGTTGGTGGCGCCCATCACGTCGCGGTTTTTGGCAATCGCCCCCTCACCCTGCAACACCATGGCGACGATAGGGCCGCTGGCCATATAGCTGCACAAATCGTTGTAGAATGGGCGGCTGGCATGGACGGCATAAAAGGCCTTGGCCTGTTCCAGGGTCAGGTGCAGGCGTTTTTGCGCCACAATCCGCAGGCCGGCCGCCTCAAACACTTGGCAAATCGCGCAAACCAGGATGCGGCGGGTGGCATCGGGTTTATTCAGGGATAGGGTTTGTTCAACAGCCATGGAAAAATCTCTTTTGGAACGAAAGGGTTGTTTGATGGAAAAAGCCAATTTCGCCGCTTCTATCAGAAACTTTGCCCTTAGCCAAGCGAAATGTTCGGGGCTGGTAGGAATGGGGGGCTATAAGCTGTTTGTCATGCCTAGTTGCAGCACGGCTCGATTAAAATCTGCCGTTGGCAATTCCAAAGCACGCAAATCTTCCCGCGTTTTAGCTGTTTGTGCAAGCTCCAACCTAGCCATGTAATTTATCATCAAGGGTGGCAATTTTGCCCCAAGCGTCTCCTGCATGGCACGCAACAAGGTCAATTTATCAAAAGGTTTAACCGTTTCGCCGTCATAGGTAACTTCCGCGGTTATTAACGGATTGCCGTTTCTAAATTCCCATTTAGGGCGCTCAAAAGATAGAGAAAAATAAGAATGTATTCTGTTATCTGTGTAAGCAATGCTGTTTCTGGGCAAATAACTTGAGCTGGTGTAAGGGCTGCAACAACCATCAAGACGAGCCCTTTCAAGATCTTCATATGTCCCCAGAGCATTGTAACTTAAGCTATAATTATGAATCCTTGCATTTTCTGGGTATTTTCTTTTTACCCATCTTCTTTCATCATCATAAAGTCTAAAAACATAGGCTTTATTGTCGCCATGACCTTTTGAACCAAAATAATACCTGTGAAGATGGTCATGTTGGCCAGGATGAAGTATATTTCTTCTATGGCCTGCATAAACCTCGCCGCCATTTGGCAGTATTCTATCAACGAAATTGCGAAATTTAGGTTGATTTTGTAAATTATGAAATCTTTCAAAATTGGGATTACCAAAAACTTCAAGAATCTGTAATGGTTTGGAGTCCGTGTTGTTAGAATGACCGTTCTGTAAGCTATCGGTAATAAATGTGACACTTGCTGCAATTCGAGCATGCGCAGCAGAAAAATCAGCAAATTCCTGAATCGTTGATGGGGGTATCATTATAATTCCTTTTATATAACTCTAAACCTCTAAAAATTATATAGCCTGCATATAAAATATGTTCAACAGAAAAATTTTTTATGCAAAATTATCGTGAAAATCGACCATAATCAGTCGGGGCAACCCAGCTAAAGGCCAGGTGACAAATCGGGCAAATAGGCCTATCAGTGGATGCCGAACGATGGTCAACCACCGCCACCAACCAACCACCCCTAAATAGAGCTGCACGATTCCATGAACATCCTTGCCTCCGTTTACACCAAAACAGGTCTTGACCACTTTTTAAGCCGTCTGTGCCAGGCCGCGGCGGGCAGCAGGATTTTTGCCAGCGGTGGCACCCACCAGTTTTTGCAGCAGGCGGCCTTGCCGGTAGAGGCGGTTGAATCGCTGATTAACTTCCCTGAAATTCTGGGTGGGCGGGTCAAAACCCTGCACCCCGCCATTCACGGCGGCATTCTGGCGCGGCGTGACGTGGCGGCCGATATGGATCAGTTGGCACAGCACGCCATCCCCCCCCTCGACCTGGTGGTGGTAACGCTGTACCCCTTTGCCGAAACCCTGCTGGCGGGGGGCAGCGTGGCCGAATGTATTGAGAAAATCGATATTGGCGGCGTCGCCCTGATCCGTGGTGCGGCCAAAAACCATGCCCATGTGGCGATTGTGACCGATCCGCAGGATTTTGATCGGGTGGCAGCTGATGCGGCGGCGCATGGCGGGGTTATCAGCGCGCCGATGCGGCAACAGCTGGCCGCCAAGGCCTTTGCGGTGACGGCGGCCTATGATGCCCTAATCGCCCGCTGGCTTTCTGATCAGGTGGCGGAACAGGTGGCGGAGCCCTTGGCCGCCCCCATGGTGATTGCGGGCAGCAAGCTGGCCAGCCTGCGCTATGGCGAAAATCCGCATCAGGCCGCCGCCCTGTATGCCACGGTGGGGGGCAGTGGCGGGGTGGTCAACGCCAACCAGTTGCAGGGTAAGGAGTTAAGCTATAACAACCTGGCCGACAGCGATGCCGCCTGGCAACTGGTGCAAGAATTCGATGACAGCTTTGGCGCGGGGGCAGAGGCTGCCGCAGCGGTGGCGATTATCAAACATGCCAACCCCTGTGGCGTCGCCCTGGGCAGCAGCGCGTTGGATGCGTGGCACAAAGCCCTGGCCTGCGACCCCGTCAGTGCCTTTGGCGGCATCATCGCCTGCAATGTTGAGGTGGATGAGGCGGTGGCGGAGCAAATCGCCGCCCTGTTCGCTGAGGTGGTGTTGGCGCCCAGCTACAGCGCATCCGCGTTGCAACGGTTGCAGGCTAAGAAAAACCTGCGGGTGTTGCAGGTGCAGCGCTATCAGTCGCAACTGGCCAGCCCAGAGATCAAAACCCTGCAGGGGGGCTTTTTGACGCAGGGGCAGGATGTCGGCCTGTGTCAGGATGTGACGGTGCCAACCGCGGCGCAACCCAGTGCGGCGCAGCTGGCCGAACTGCGCTTTGGCTTTCTGGTTGCCAAACATGTGAAATCGAACGCCATCGTCCTTAGCCGCGATTTGGCCACCATCGGTATCGGCGCGGGGCAGATGAGTCGGGTGGATGCGGTGGAATTCGCCCTGCAAAAGGCGCGGCAGCAAACCGATCCCGCCGGTGCCGTTATCGCCTCCGACGCGTTTTTCCCCTTTGCCGATGGGCTGGAGAAGGCATTGGCGGCGGGCATTGCCGCCTGTATCCAACCGGGGGGCAGCATGCGCGATGCGGAGGTGGTCGCCGCCGCCGATAAGGCGGGCATCCCGATGGTGCTGACCGCCGTCCGCCATTTCCGCCATTAGGGGGGGTGGCTATGATACCCGCCGCCGCGCCCGCATCCTTTAATCTGGATGACTTCCTGCGCGCTGGCTTTGCCTTTATGCCCGCGAACCAGATGTTGCCGCTGTTGCAGGCGGCCGGGTCGCTGAGCGATTGGGCGGACTTTGCCGACAGCTGGAACAGGTTGCACCCCGATCGCTATATGGCGGATCAGGGGCGCTATCGCAAACGCCGCCATGCGGTGTATCGGGCAGTTTATCGGGGGGCGGCGGAGGCGGCTGCTGCTGCTGGCCAAACTGTGCAGCGGCAACCGCATCAGCCGCACTATCAAAGCATCGACTACAACAGCCTGAACGGCGGGATTGAGCGGTGGTTCGAACCGATTGAACCTGCCATTGGTGGCGGCCAAAGCCTGACCACCATCCTGACCTTCTGCCACCAGCTGTTCGGCGGGATTGACCCCGCCGTGCCCAATTGGCATGTGGAGGTGCATCAGTTTCGGATTGAGGCGGCGGCGGCAATGCTGGGCAAACCCACGCCAGAGGGGGTGCACCGCGATGGGGTGGATCATGTGTTGGTGCTGATGATCAACCGCATCAATATCGCCAGCGGCACCACCCAGGTGCACGCCATCCCCGATCAGCAGGTTGGCCAGGGGGGTGACCCGTCATCGGCTTCAGTCCATGCCAAGCCCTTAGGCAGCTTTACCCTGACCCAGCCATTCGATGCCGCGTTGGTGGAGGATCGACGGGTGATGCATGGCGTTACCCCCGTCACGCCCATCGACCCCACCCAGCCCGCCTATCGCGACGTGCTGGTCGTTACCTTTCGGGCGGTGTAGGTTCCAAAGACCGTTCCCCGCCCCCGCCCTGCCCACCAACTCTTGCCCACCAAGTCTTGCTATCAGCGGCCAAGTGCCATAAAGTTTGACCCCAAAAGCGTTGGTTGGATCACCATGGGATCGAACCGCCACCCCCAGCCTGATTGATGTTTTGTGCCATGAGCGTGATTGTTCGTTTCGCCCCCAGCCCGACGGGCTATCTGCATGTCGGCAATCTGCGCGCCGCCCTGTACAACTATTTGTTGGCCGCGAAGCAGGGGGGAACCTTTATCCTGCGCATTGACGACACCGATGAGGAACGGTCGCAAGAGAAGTATGTTGAGGGGATTGAGGAGGATTTGCGCTGGTTAGGCTATCAATGGCAACGCCGCTTTCGCCAGTCGGAGCGGTTGGATCGATACCAACAGGCTATGGCGCAATTGGTCAGCGCGGGTCGGCTGTACCCCTGTTATGAGACCGCTGAGGAGTTGGCGTTAAAGCGTAAGGTGCTGTTAAACCAAAGCAAGCCGCCGATTTACGATCGCGCCGCCCTGGCGTTAACGGCGGCGGAGCGGGCAGGGATGGAGGCACATGGGCGGCAACCGCACTGGCGCTTTAAGTTGTCGCCTGAGCCGATTGTGTGGCAAGACCTGCTGCGCGGCGCGGTGCAGTTTGACCCCGCCCATTTGAGCGATCCCGTGTTGGTGCGTGCCGATGGCCGCCCGCTGTTTAACTTTTGCAGCGTGGTTGATGATCTGGATGAACAGATTACCCATGTCTTTCGTGGGGAGGATCATGTCAGCAACACCGCCGTGCAAACCCAAATTTTTGCGGCGTTAAGCGATGCGCCCTGCCCACAATTCGGCCATTTCTCCATGATTATGGATGCGGGCGGCGGCAAATTGTCGAAACGGCTGGAAAGCCTTAGCCTGCGCGACTTAAGGGCGGCGGAGGTGGAGCCGTTGGCGGTTTCCACTTATCTGATGCATCTGGGCACGGGCATTCCAGTCGAGCCGGTTAGCAGCCTGGCCGAGCTGGCCGCCAAGTTCGACACCAACGCCTATAGCCGCGCCGCCCCCAAATTCAGTGAGGAGGAGTTGTGGGAGCTGAGCGCGAAAACCGTTCACCATCTGCCCTTTGCGCTGGTGCAATCCCGCCTGCAAGCCCTGGATCTGGCGGCGGTGACGGCCGATTTTTGGGCAGCGGTGCAGGGCAATTTAACCAAGGTTAGTGAGGTTGGCGATTGGTGGCGCATCTGTCATCAACCCCTGCCCCCTTTTGCGGGTGACGATGCGGGCGGCGGCGATGGCGGTTTGGGTGATGATGCTGGTGCCCTGTTGCAGGCGGCGGCCACCATTATGCCCGACGCGCCCTGGGAAGCGGCAGCATGGCAGGGGTGGATGCAGGCGATTACGGCGGCCACCGGCAAAAAGGGGCGGGCGCTGTTTATGCCGCTGCGAATCGCCCTGACCGGGCAAAGCCACGGCCCCGAACTGCCCGTCCTGCTGCGGTTTATCGGCCGCGACCAGGCCTTGGCGCGGTTGCAGGCTGGGTAGCGCGCTGGCGGGCGGCATCGCGCAAAAATAATCCCGCGCGATGGGCGAATGAAATGCTTGGCGGGCGGCATCGCGCAAAAATAATAAGGAAAATGGTGCCCGGGAGAGGACTTGA
>CAISOG010000023.1 GCA_903887035.1 uncultured Holosporaceae bacterium
GACAGCCCTTGCTTTTGTTTGATATCAGCGCTCAGAAAATTTTTTCTGGCTTTGTTAGCGCATTCGACAACTATATGCATCCCAAGCTGTCGTTTTCCACTATTGTGGTAAATATAGCGTCCATTCTTTGTATAACCAGCTTCTTCATAGGCAAAATTTGATTGTACAGCATAGAGAAGCTCATTTAGAGAATCTACAGCCTCTTGCTCGGTTGAAATCTTGGAAAATCCATCTACAAGTGACTGAAGTTCGTGTTTTTCTATGTATTTAGCAATCCGCGCTTCAGGTGATTGCACAGGTTTACGTTTTGGCATTTATAAATTCTCCATAATTGTTAGCTTATTAAAACAGCATACTACATAAACTGTCAATATTTTTTTGGATTCTACATCGTATAATTTATATTATGTAAATTAGCGGTGGCGGGACGGTTGGGTTTGATCCTGGTTGGCGGGCTCTAACAACGGATTGACCAGCATCTCCCCCCCCCAAAAAAACGGCGGATGCAACGGCGGATGCAAATGGCTAGGCAGGATGCATTTCCATCCCAAACGGCTGGCACAACCCAGACTACGAAAAGCATCAAAACCATCTGCAAAAACTATGTTTTTAACCCATGATAACCATCTGTTAACCACGGCACGATTAGGGTAAAAACACAGCCAGTTTTTTCGGAAAGCCTTAGCATGCAGCAGTATTCACATAGTTCTTCAGCCGCCTCATCATCCCCAACAGCCAATCTTGCCCCCGCCGCCCTGCCCCGTCAAAAGGTGGTGGTTTTGCAGGGGGATGGCATCGGGCCAGAGGTGGTGGCGGCCACCGTGCGGGTGCTGAACGCCGCCGACGCGCCAATCGACTGGGAGGTTAGTGAGGCTGGCGCCAGTTTGTTTGCCCGTGGGGTGGAAACCGGTGTGCCACAGCAGGCGTTGGACGCCATCGAATCCTGCGGCGTGGCGTTGAAAGGCCCGTTGGAAACCCCCATCGGCTTTGGCAACAAAAGCGCCAATGTCACGCTGCGCAAGCTGTTTGAGCTGTATGCCAATGTCCGCCCCGTGCGTACCCTGCCCGGTATCAAAACCCCCTTCTCCGACCGTGCCATTGATTTTGTGGTGGTGCGCGAAAATGTTGAGGATTTGTATGCGGGCATCGAATACATGCAAACCCCCAACGTCGCCCAATGCCTGAAATTGATGTCGCGTAAGGGGTGCCGCAAAATCATGCGCTTTGCGATGGAGCTGGCCAGGGCGGAGGGGCGAAAAACCCTGCACACCGCCACCAAGGCCAACATCATGAAAATGACCGAAGGCCTGATGAAACAGGCGATGGAGGATCTGTTGCCCACCTATCCCGACATCGCGGGCGACCATTTGTTGATCGATAACTGCGCCCACCAGATGGTGATTGCGCCCGAACAGTTTGAGGTGATTGTGACCTCTAACATGAATGGCGATATCATCAGCGATTTGGGCGCGGGGCTGGTCGGCGGTCTGGGCGTCGCACCCAGCGCCAATATCGGGGCGCATGCCGCCATGTTTGAGGCCGTGCACGGCAGCGCGCCACAGATTGCGGGTAAGGGGGTGGCCAA
>CAISOG010000024.1 GCA_903887035.1 uncultured Holosporaceae bacterium
CAGCAGGTGCTAAACAGCTTTTTAGTAATGCGATGTATGCAACCCTAAATCCAGGGGATGAGGTGGTGATACCTGCACCCGCTTGGGTAGGTTACAGACCTTTAATCGAGAAGAATTCAGGTGTATGTAGGTTTATACAATGTAGCGAGGCTAACGATTTTAAAGTAACCGCTGAGCAGTTAAGGGGGGCGATTAACGACAAAACCAAATGGTTGATTTTGAACTCGCCAAGTAACCCGCATGGCAGTGTTTACACCAGAGAGGATTTAGAGCAAATCGCCCAGGTGTTGTGCGAAAATCCCCAGGTCATGATTTATTGCGATGAAATTTATAAACTGCTTAACCAAGAAAAAACATATAACATTCTGCATGTTGCGCCTGATTTGCGCAATCGAACCATGTTGGCTGGTGGGATAGCCAAGGGTTATGGCAAAGCGGCTGGGCTGCGGCTGGGTACCTGTGCTGCCCCTAAATGGCTAATAAACACAATGAAGATTATTCAAACACCTGAGACGGGTAACCCATGTGTACTTTCGCAAGCAGCTGCGGTGGCAGCTTTTACCAATCCACATACTGATTTGCTAGAATGGAATCGGTTGTTAGTGCAGAGGCGCGAATTGGTATATCGTGAGGTTGAAAAAACTGACGGCCTCAGATGCCTAAAGCCTAAACATGCAGGCGGTTTTTACACTGTGATCTTCTGTGAAGATCTGAAGGACAGACGCACACCTAATGGCATTGAGCTGAGGACTGATTCCGATGTTGCAGATTTTTTTCTGTCTGATGGGCATGTGGCAATGGTTCCTGGCTGTGCTTTTGAAGTGGATCCAAGCAAGGTTAACTTCTTAAGGTTGTCGTTTGGTGATGCTGACGAAACCGTAATAGCTCAAGGTTTTGCACAAATGAGAGCGTCAATTGCAAAATTAACACGATAAGCCGATGCCCTAAATCCTTATATCCAGCGCGGATAGGGCGGGGGGGGTGGTTTGTTGGCGGGCATACAGGCTGGCGGTTTGGCGAAAGGGTTCGATGTTCAGCCGTGGTGACTGATCATTCTGGCTGATCATCTGTGCCAGCAGGGCTGGTTGCACAAAATCGCTAGGATCAACGGCATGGGTGGCGGCCTGGGCGGCGGAATGGGTGGCAGGTTGCGCGGTTAGAAAATCTGGCGGGCGGCTTTGCGGCGTTTTGGGGAAAACCACCACCTGACCCGTGCGCACGGCTGTGGACGCCTCGGCGGCAAGGGATGCAGCCGTTTCGCCCGCAGCTTCCCCTGTAACTTTCAATGGCGGGCTATAGCTCAGTAAGCGCTGATCAGCGGTGTTGTCAGACGCTAAGCCGTGGCGGGCATGGCCGCCTTGACGCCCCCCATCTTCCAGGACGTCACCAACAGCGGTCAGAACATCGGTCGTTGAGCGCTGCTGATCATGCTGGCCATCTTGATGTGCATCTTGGGGGGCATTTCGAGCCTGCCTATCCCCCGACAAACCCTGAAAAGAACGGCCGCCATCAACCCGCGCAGACGGCCGCACCCGTTCCGCGCTGCCCGCAAGGCCAAAGGGCACCACCGCCCCAAGGCTGTTGGCTGTAGACATTACCATAACCCCAGCATCCTAAAACAAAAACCCTAACAAACGCTTTAGCAATACAAGACCTATTTGACCATCCTTAGGCCTTCGATAGTTTTGTTGGCGGTGCGTTGCACAAACCCATTGGTTTTTCAAGCAAGAAGGGCTACATAAAGTAACGCATAGAGTTCCACAACTCCAAAAGAAATTTTTAAGGTAAATCGAATGGCTGATATCATGTTTAACGGCCCAGAGGGGCGTTTGGAGGGTCGCTATCACCAGGGGCCTGAGGGGGCACCGCTGGCCATCGTGCTGCACCCCCACCCGCAACATGGCGGCACCATGAACAATAAGGTGACCTATGGCCTGTTTCATTTGTTCGTGAATCGTGGCTATTCGGTTTTGCGCTTTAATTTTCGTGGCGTTGGGCGCAGCCAGGGGAAATTTGCACGGGGTGAGGGGGAGTTGAGTGATGCCGCCGCCGCCCTGGATTGGTTGCAATCGGTCAACAACTCCTCCGTCAACTGTTTTGTCGCGGGCTTTTCTTTTGGCGCCTGGATTGCCATGCAATTGCTGATGCGGCGGCCAGAAATTCGCAGCTTTGTGGCGGTTGCCCCGCCCGCCAACATGTACGACTTCAGCTTTCTGGCACCCTGCCCGGCCTCTGGCCTGATTGTCATTGGGGATCAGGATGAAATCGTGCCGCCCGATGCCGCCAAGACGCTGGCCGCCAAATTGTCACGCCAACGCGATGTTCATGTCGATTTCCAAACGGTTGAGGGCGCCAAACACCTGTTTGGGGGTAAGGTGGACGATCTGATGACGGTGGCGGATGCCTATATCGGCAACGTCTCCTTTGCGCCGATTCAGCCGAAGTCGGGTGGCCGACGAGGATAGGGCGTTTTCCATTTAGCCTGTCAGCGGTTTGGACAGCACCCCGCCCGTCATTGGTTGCGTCACGCCTGTCGTGCCAGGAAAGCTGATGGGCAGGCCGCGTTGATGGCGGGCGGCCAGATAGGCAAAGGTTTGCGCCTCCAGCGCGCTGGCCGACCACCCCACCTCCTCCGCGATGCAGACGGGCACATCCCCCAGCCGCTGTGCCAACATGGCCATCAGCGTGCGATTTTGTGTGCCCCCGCCAGCAATAATCCATTGCCTTGGCGGTGTTGGCAAATGGTGGACGGCGGCGGCGATGGTGGCGGCGGTCAGGGCGGTCAGGGTGGCGGCACCATCAGAAGCGCTCAGCTTGGCTAGCGGTGCCAGGCTAAAGGCGCGGCGATCCAGCGATTTGGGCGGCGGTGCGGCGAAATAGGGATAATCCATCAGCTGCGCTAACGCCCCCTCATCCACCTTACCCTGCGCCGCCAGCGCCCCCTGCGCGTCAAAGGGCTGCCCCAACTGCTGCTGCACCCAATCATCGATCAGGCCGTTGCCGGGCCCCGTGTCAAAGGCAATCATCGCCTCAGGCTGATCGTTGGGGATATAGCTGATATTGGCTACCCCACCGATATTGACCACCGCCAAGGGTTTGGGCAGATCGGCGGCCAACGCCTGATGAAAAATCGGCACCAGCGGCGCCCCCTGCCCCCCCGCCGCCACATCGGCGCGGCGAAAATCCGACACCACCGGGATTTGCAGCTGCGCGGCCAGCCAGTTGGCATCGCCAATCTGCACCGTGCAACGGTTAGCGGGATCATGCCACAGCGTATGGCCGTGAAAGCCAATCAGCGCGACCGGCTGGTCAAAGTCCGCCAACAGCCGCCGACAGGCCTGCAGGTGAAAATCGGTTAATTGCCGAACCAGAGCGGCTGGCGCGCTGGTCTGGCCATAGCTGGCCAACAGCGCTTGGCGGAAATCGGCGGGATAGGGCAGGGTCAGATGCGCCCCACAGGCCGCCACCCGCACCCCATCAGTCAGCAACAGGGCGGCATCCACCCCATCGGCTGAGGTGCCACTCATCAGGCCTAGTGACCAAAAACAGGAAGACGTTAAGGGCATCGTAACAATTTTGTAGTTTATTAGTCCGAGGTTGTAAAAATTTTGTAACAAACAGCCAAGCAAAGAAAGATATAACTCATGAATTTTTTCGGCGAAAATAGTGCTGGCAACGATCTGAATTCCATTGAGGGAGCCATTTTAGAGCTGGCTGATGCCCCAACTGTAGCGCCACAGAAATTCGGTGTCCAGGTAACCTTGCACCCCAATTGTCCGCTGCCAGGCGATCAAGCAATCGGTTTCGTGGTGGATGATGGCGGCGATGTTAGCGTTCTGGATAACGGGGGCTATGGGGTTACGGAGGATTTGCAGGTGGTGTCCTTCATGGATTTGTGCCCCAACAGGGCGGCGGCGCAACAGCTGTGCGCCCAACTGAACGGCGATTTTGGTCATCAGGTCACCGCCCGTGCGGTTGGCCCCCTGCGGCAACAATTTTCTACCCAGCAGCAGGCGGAGGATTACTGCATGGCGCTGTTGTTGGCGGCGATAACCCCTGATGATAGCGATCTTGGCGTGATGCCTGTGATGGCCAGCCTTTTCCCCGTCATGACGGCGGTCGCCCCCTGCCCGCAGGCATGGCCAGCCAACCTGCCCTTACCCCACAACCTTTCCACCACCACCCTAGCCGTTCATAGCTGCGGACGTTAGATGCGGTGCGCGTCGCCTAAAACAGGGTAGAATTGACGGGCAGCGAGTATTGCTGATCATAATCGGTGCGTGGAATCGGGTAGTCGTTGCTGAGGCAGGCATCACAATATTGCGGCTGGTCGGGATGACGCCCACCCGCCTCCCCCAAGGCGCGGTACAGCCCATCCAGGCTAACAAAGGCCAGCGAGTCCGCCCCGATGTAGCGTGCCATCTCCGCCAAATCCATGTTGGCCGCCAACAGCTTATCGCGATCGGGGGTATCCACCCCGTAAAAACAGGAATTAACGATTGGCGGGCTGGCCACCCGAAAATGCACCTCCCGCGCGCCAGCGTTGCGTACCAGGGAGACGATTTTGGTGCTGGTGGTGCCGCGCACGATGCTGTCATCCACCAACACCACCCGCTTGCCCGCCAACACCCCCCGATTGGCGTTGTGTTTCAGCTTCACGCCCAGGTCACGAATTTGAGCCGTCGGTTCAATAAAAGTGCGGCCGATATAGTGGTTGCGGATAATCCCCATCTCAAAGGGTAACCCCGCCGCCTCCGCATAGCCCAGCGCCGATGCCACGCCGGAATCGGGCACGGGAACCACCACATCGGCCTCAACCGGGTGCTCCCGCGCCAATTCGGCGCCGATTCCCTTGCGGCCAAGATAGACACTGGTTCCCTCCATCTGGCTGTCGGGGCGGGCGAAATAGATGTACTCAAAGATGCAAAAGCGTTTGGGCACGGTGCGAAAGGGAAACAGCGATTTTACCCCACTCTGGCTGATAACCACCACCTCCCCCGGCTCCACATCCCGCACCAGCTCCGCGCCCAGGATGTCGAGGGCGCAGCTTTCCGAGGCCAACACGGGGCTTCCATCCAATTGACCCAGCACCAGAGGACGCACCCCCCAGGGGTCACGCACCCCAATCAGCTGGTCACGAGCCAGCGCCACCAGCGAATAGGCACCCTGCACCTGCTGCAACGCGGTGATCAGGTCGTCCACGGGGTTACGTTTTTTCGCTGCCGCCATCAGGTGGATAATCACCTCGGTATCTGAGGTGCTTTGGAAAATCGCCCCACCCTGCACCAATTCCTGACGCAGGCTGATGGCGTTGGTCAAATTGCCGTTGTGGCACAGGGCGAACCCCCCCTTAGCCAGGTCGGCAAAAATCGGCTGAACATTGCGCAAGCTGGTATCGCCACTGGTAGCATAGCGAACATGGCCAATGGCGGTGTTGCCCACCAACCTTTTGATGGTGGCGTCATTGCTAAAATTGTCGGCGACATGACCCAGGCCGCGATGAACGTAGAACCGCTGGCCATCATAGGAAACGATCCCTGCCGCCTCCTGCCCACGGTGTTGCAGGGCGTGCAGCCCAAGGGCGGCATGGGCACTGGCGTCGGGGTGGGCATAGATGCCAAAAACGCCACATTCATCGTTGAATTTATCAAAAGGCACGATCAAACTTTTCCCTTAGGAATAACGGGGCAAAACTATAGGCTGGGTAACCCCCAACCGGCACAACAGGTTAGGGCTTTTTGGTAAACAAGTCATCCAGCCGCTTACGTTCTTCTATACCGTAGCCAGGCTTTGCGCTAGGGGTAGCTGCGGGCGCAGGCGTGGGCGCAGGTGCGGGTGCAGCGGGCGATGCATTGTTGGTATCCGAAGCATTGGCGGTTGGATTGGATGGTGTTGGATGGTTGGGCGCGGCATCCCCATGCTGGCCGTCATGAGGGGGGGAGGAGGTTGCCCCGTCTTTGTTGCCATCCTGTTGCTGGCCATCTGGCTTTTCACCGCCCTGCTTTTCATCGTCTTTTTGCTGGTTATCTTGTTGCTGTACCCCATAGTTTTTGGTCGCCTCATGCAACCCCTGCTGGCTGTATTTCAGGATAATCGGCGCCAGAGACGATTCTTTGTACCAGTCTGGCAATTTTTCCTCAGCCACAAAGTTGTGAATGCCCAGCAGCACCACCGCCACCACAAACAGGCCGCGAATCAGCCCAAAGGCCAGACCCAGCGCGCGATCCACCCCACTAAAGATGCTGTCGCGCACCTGATCCGACACCACATGGGCAATCAGGGAAAAGGTCACCAGGCTTATCACAAATAGGCCGGCAATGCCTGCCACCTCAGCAAACAGACGATTTTCGATCAGCTCACGCCCCAATTGGGTGCTAAAGGGATAGCCGAAAAAGGTGATGACCGCCGCGCCGATCCAGCTGCCCACCCCAAACAGTTCGCGCACAAAGCCGCGCACAAACGCAAAAAGACCGGACAAACCGATCAGGGCTATCATGGCAATGTCTGCAACGGTCAACATGGGCATTTAGGAGGCGATCTTGGAGGGTTGAGTCTGTATTACCCGATGCAGCTGGCGGATGGAAGAGATCTCATCAACCGCCAACGCTATCGCGGCCTGGCCGCCATCGGTGCTTCGGTCACCCTGCCCTGCTTTTGCACCAGCCTTTGAAGGTTGGCCGCCCAAGTTGGCCAGCGATTTGGGCGCCACCGCCCGCAGAAAGCCCAGCTTTTGCGCTTCTTTCAACCGTTGGGTCAGCTGGCTTACCGGCCGCACCTCACCCGCTAGGCCGATTTCGCCGCAGAACACCGCGCCAGTTGGCAGCGGTTGTCCGGTCAGGGCGGAGATAAGGGCGGCCGCCACCGCCAGATCGGCGGCTGGTTCCTGAATCCGAATGCCGCCCGCCACGTTCAGATACACTTCTTGATCGCTAAAGCGAAAACCGCTGCGGGTTTCCAGAATGGCCAGCAACATGGCCAGGCGGCTGCTGTCCCACCCTACCACGTTGCGGCGCGGGGTGCCCCCCCAATTGGCGGGCGCGGTCAGTGCCTGAATCTCCACCAACAGCGGGCGCGTGCCCTCCAGCGCGCAAAATACCGCGCTGCCGCTGACGGCTTCGGCATGTTGGTTCAGGAACAGGGCGGATGGGTTGGGCACCTCCGCCAAGCCAGCCTCCCCCATTTCAAACACCCCGATTTCATCGCTGGCGCCAAAGCGATTCTTAAAGGCACGCAGGATGCGGTATTGATGGCTGCGTTCCCCCTCCAGATACAGCACGGTATCGACCATATGTTCCAGCACGCGGGGGCCGGCAATCAACCCCTCCTTGGTCACATGGCTGACAATCAGCAGGGTGCAGTTATGTTGCTTAGCCTGCACGATCAGCTCATGGGCGCAGGCGCGCACCTGCGAGACGGTGCCGGGTGCGCCGCTGATTTCATCATGATACAGGGTTTGGATCGAATCGATGATCACCAATTGCGGCGGGGTTTTGGAGGCAAATAGCCCCAAAATAGTTGGCAGATGGGTTTCCGCCGCCAGCTGCAACGGCACCTGCCCCAAGCCCAATCGGTTGGCGCGCAGGCGGATTTGCCGCACCGACTCCTCCCCCGACACATAAACGCTGGCCAGGGTGGGGGAAAGCTGGCTGGCCAGTTGCAGCAGCAGGGTAGATTTGCCGATACCCGGATCGCCGCTGATCAGCACCGCGCTGCCCCGCACCAGGCCGCCGCCGCAAACCCGATCCACCTCCGCCATGCCAGTTGGCACCCGACTTTCCGCCTCCTCACTGTCGCTTAAGGCCACGCTGTGCAGGGGCATGGCCTGGCCGCCGCGAATCTTACCACTGCCAGCCTTGGCGGGCATGGCGGCCGCCCGACTGCTAATGGGCAGCGACACCACGCTTTCCTCAGTCAGGCTGTTCCAGGCGCCACATTCCTCACACCGCCCCGCCCATTTGGTGGTGCAGGCGCCGCAGGATTGGCAGACATAGGATTTTTTCAGCATGCGGGTCAGCCCAACAGTTTGTTCGCCCAGCCATCGGCGCGTTCCAAATTGCGTTCCAGCCGCGCCATGGTTCGCCCCTGATCGCTGCTGTCATCCTTCAGCCAGATCCGCATGGTATCGGCGTACAACAGGGTCAATCCCGCCTCAGCCAAGCTTTTTTGCCAGCCGTGGGTGGGCCCGCCCGCCTGGCGCAACATCAGGGCGATGGTGCCCTTAGTGGTTTCCAGCACGCTGGCTTTCAGCAACGGGTGGAACCACCAATCACGGGTCAGACGTGCCAGGGCGGGGCGATAGGGCAGCATGGCGTCAAACCGCCGCATAATCAGGTCGAACAGGCGATCCCGCACCGATTCGCCCACCGTTACCGCATAGCCATCCAGCATGGCTTGGTTCAAATGGCGGTTCAGGGCGGTGATGACCGACCCAGGGCTGGGGAAGCAGGCTTGCAGCTGCGGCTCGGCAACGCCCAGCATGCTGGCCAAGCTGGCGGTGGGATAGCATCGCCACCCCCGCTGCGCCAGCACCGCCAACAGGCTGTCCAGCATCGCTGAATCGGCGGCATGGGCGCCATGATGATCCCCATGATGAGCATGGGGATGCGAGGGGTCGTGCGGGCTGGCCATAGCGGATCCAAAGGTTGGTCAAACAGAACTACAATGCCTCCAGCATGCGCCAATTTCACCCAAAAGCAAAGAGTCCTCACAGATCTGATACCAATGAGGCATAGAAAGAGTTAGAAATGGCGCTATGAATATTCTGGGCAGTCTGACGAAGCGGGTGGGGCGGCGGCTAACACGGGCAATTTTTCCCATGCGACAAAGCCTGCCCCGTGTCCAGAAACTCAGCGATCATCCTCTTAATTGCACAATAAGAAACTCGAAAAAACTTATAAAAAATTAAAAAAACCAAAAAAATATATTGACAACATATTACCATTGCGTTAAGTTTACGCATTATCATTTGGTTGAAACATTTTTTTAAGGATTGCTATAATGAAAAAAAAGCACAAGGCGCATTGGCTGTCATGGCTGGATTTCTTCCTTGGCTGAAGACAGAACAGCCATCCATTGTGGACTATGTCGAAAAGGCTAAATTTGTAGGACCAAATCATGAATTAAGGCAGTGGCCAAGCGATGATTGCAGAATAGAAGGATTAATTGATTCGCACCTTGTCAAAATTGGGCTGTCCGCAACCTTAGTGGCTGCGATTGTTACGACGGGTAATGCTATAAGCTGCAACTTTAACAAAACATGCAATTCTGGTGCTTTGGTTAGCTCAATCAAGAGCACTATAGTACTTGGCGGGTTATCTGCTGGTGTAGCTGGGCTTGGTGCTCTTGCTGTTTGTGTTAGTCCTGAAACCCTTCTTTCCCTTGCATCACGTCGCAAAAGGGGTAGGAAAGAGGCAGAAAGAAATTTTGACGGAATTCGTACAGACAACGGCGTCTTAAATGGCGTTACATTATTGCCTGCTATGCAGAGATTTTATGCGGCCAAAAGTTTTTTCAAGAGTAGTGGGGATTTTGCAGCATTAGCTTTTGTTGAG
>CAISOG010000025.1 GCA_903887035.1 uncultured Holosporaceae bacterium
AGGCTGGTGGAGCGGATATCAGGGGTATAGGTCAAAATGTCGTCGGTCATGGCGGTTTTATACTACGTCCCGACCGCCTTGGCTAGCATAGTTGTGTTCGAAATGATGCTAAGCGGTTTCCGCTGTAAGAAATTTTGGCAAGCCACGGCGGAACAGGGTTTGGGTAAGTTCCGACTTGCTGTTTGCGGACAGGGCGTACAGTGGTGTGTTGTTGGCCATTTGTTCGGGCTCACGAATCTTCTCAAAGCCAAAACGGCGCAGCAGCGCGGCGGATTGCGGGGTGTAGGCGGTGGTAAACACCTGCACGGGATAGCGCAAAGCGGCCGTTTCCGCCCAGTCATTCAGGGCGGCGGCCAGCAGAAAGCCAATCGGGTTCATCTTGCTTGGCTTGCGATAATCGGGATGAATAATCAGGCTACTTACCCGCCATCGTTGACATCTATCATTCGATAACACTTCGGCCAGGGATTTTGGCGTGAAGTCTTTATAGCCAGCCTGCCCCGCCAAAAACGAATCTGCCCAATCATCATCGGCTGGCCACAGGTGAAAGTTGCCCACCACGCGATCCCCCTCCCACAGCAGATAGATGGCATAGGGGTAACGCGCCCAGATATCCATCACATGCTCAATTGGCCAAGTGTAATCGCCATATTCAGGCAGTTGCAATTCGATGTTGGCAATCAAATCATCCCGCCCGCGCGCATGCCGAATGGTGAAGTCACCAAATTTTTGGCAATAAGGGGCGGGCGGGGTGTTGAAATGCATGTGATCTACCCCGCCAATTTGCGCAACACATAGGGCAGGATGCCGCCGTTGAGGAAATAGTCGATTTCTTCGGGCGTATCGATTCTGGCCTTCACCTGTAAATGGCGGTTGCGGCCATTGGGATAGGTGATGGTCAGGGTCAGTTCCATGCCCACGCGCAGGCCGCTGGCCAGGCCGGTCAGGTCAAAGCTTTCCTCACCACTCAGATCCAGATCATGACGGGTCAGGCCGTTCAGAAAGACCAGCGGCAACACCCCCATGCCAATCAGGTTGGATCGGTGGATGCGTTCAAAGCTTTCGGCCAACACCGCCTTAATTCCTAGCAGGCGGGTACCCTTAGCCGCCCAGTCACGGCTGGATCCCGTGCCATATTCCTTACCCGCCACCACAATCAGCGGCACCCCCTCACCTTGATACCCCATGGCGACGTCGTAGATCGGCAACACCTCAGCAGCGTCGACATGGCGGGCAAAGCCGCCCACCTTATCGCCCAGCAGTTCGTTTTTGATCCGCTTGTTGGCAAAGGTGCCACGCATCATCACCTCATGATTGCCGCGTCGCGCCCCATAGGAGTTAAAGTCCAGCTCCCGCACCTGATGCTGCGCCAAATAGCTGCCCGCGGGGCTGTTGGCACTAATGTTGCCAGCGGGGCTGATGTGGTCGGTGGTGATGCTGTCGCCAAAACTGGCCAACAGGCGTGCCCCCTTAATATCGTCAACGCTGGTGGCGGATTCACGCGCCAACCCATCAAAATAGGGTGGGTTTTGCACATAGGTGCTGCCCGCATCCCATTCATAGGTGCGCCCCGTCGGTGCCTTGGTCGCCTGCCAATAGCTGTCGCCCAGAAAGACGTTGGCGTAGCGGCTTTTGAACATATCGGGGGTCAAAAAGGCGTGCACCGCGTCACGAATTTCAGTCTGCGTCGGCCAAATATCGCGCAGGAAGACGGGGTTGCCCTTAGAGTCTGTCCCCAACGGATCGTTGACCAGGTCGATGTTCATCGTGCCCGCAATCGCAAAGGCCACCACCAACATGGGGGATGCCAGGTAGTTGGATTTGATCAGCGGGTGAATGCGCGCCTCAAAATTGCGGTTGCCCGACAGCACGGCGGCGACGTTCAGGTCGGCTGCGCCAATCGCCTCCTCCACCGCTTCAGGCAGGGGGCCCGAGTTGCCGATGCAGGTGGTGCAGCCATAGCCGACCAGATAGAAACCCAACCCCTCCAGATCTTTAATCAGTCCCGATTTTTGCAGATAGTCGGTGACCACCTGACTGCCCGGAGCCAGACTGGTTTTCACCCAAGGCTTGCTGGTCAACCCGCGCTGGCGGGCTTTTTTGGCGACCAGCCCCGCCCCCAACAACACGTCGGGGTTGGATGTGTTGGTGCAGCTGGTAATCGCCGCCAGCACGACATGACCGTGATCCAGCGTAAAATTGCTGTTGGCCACCGCAATCGGAGCAGGCTTAGCCCCCGCCTTGGCCGGTGCATCGGCCAGCGATTGCGCGAAGTTGGCGGGCACCTTGCCCAGCAGCACGCGATCCTGCGGCCGTTTGGGGCCTGCCAAACAGGACTCCACCGTGCCCATGTCCAGGGCTAGGGTGTCGGTAAATTGTGGCTCAGGCGCGTTGGCATCAAACCACAGCCCCTGCGCCCGTGCATAGGCCTCAACCAACTTAATCTGATCGCTGTCCCGCCCCGTAAAGGCCAGGTAGTTTAAGGTTTCCTGATCAATCGGGAAAAAGCCGCAGGTCGCGCCATATTCGGGCGCCATGTTGCTGATGGTGGCGCGATCGGCCAGGCTGATGTTGTTCAAGCCCTCGCCATAAAATTCGACAAATTTGTTGACGACGCCCTTGGCGCGCAGCATTTGGGTAACGGTCAGCACCAGGTCGGTTGCGGTTGTCCCCTCACGCAGGCTGCCCGTCAGCTTAAAGCCAATCACCTCAGGCAACACCATGGTCAGCGGTTGCCCCAGCATCACCGCCTCAGCCTCAATCCCACCAACGCCCCAGCCTAGTACGCTAAGGCCGTTGACCATGGTGGTGTGGCTGTCGGTACCCACCAGCGTGTCGGGATAAACCACGGGATCGCCATCGCCGCTGTGATCGCCAACCCACACCACCTTAGCCAGATATTCCAGATTAACCTGGTGGCAGATGCCCGTGCCGGGCGGCACCACGCGGAAATTGCGAAAGGCCTGCTGCCCCCAGCGTAGGAAACGATAGCGTTCGGCGTTGCGATCAAACTCCAGCTTGACATTGTCGCCAAAGGCCTGGGCATTACCAAAATTATCCACCATCACCGAATGGTCAATCACCAGATCCACAGGCTTCAGCGGGTTAATCTTTTCGGGATCCCCGCCCAGCTTGACCATCGCATCACGCATGGCGGCCAGATCGACCACCGCCGGCACCCCCGTAAAATCCTGCATCAGCACGCGCGCGGGGCTAAAGGCAATATCCTGCTCCGACTTGCCGCCATCCTGTAACCATTTTTTGATGGCCAACACCTGCACCGCCGTTACCGTGCGGCCATCCTGGTAACGCAACAGGTTTTCCAACACCACTTTCAGCGATTTGGGCAGGCGGCTAAGGTCACCCACCCCCTGTTCAGACGCGGCATCCAGGCTGTGATAGCGATAGTTTTTGCCGCTAACATTCAGGGGGCGAAGGGTATCAAATTGGGTCATGGCAGCCTCAAAAAGGGGAGGTGTGGTACAGGAAAACCGTCATCCAGAATGGGACAACAGCAAAAACTTTATCGCAGCATAACAGGATTGCCAGGATTTGGCATCCCAGAATTTGGCCAGAATTTGGGTTGTGGGTAACAGCTTAGCCAAAACCAGCTTAATTGCTGGTTAATGGCGGGGCAGGGGGGTGCAGGTTGGGTGGGGGGGTAGCCTAGCGGTGGGGCGGTGCTGTCGTTATTTTCGCCACTCCGTTGTCATCTCCGCGCAGGCGGAGATCCAGAGCCGTATCGCCGCCTTTCCGCGCCCTAACATCGCATGGATCCCCCGCTTTCGCGGAGGATGACAACGGCGGGGGGCGGTGCAGTGTGGAAAGGATAACGGCGGGGGGCAGAAAGGCAGAAACGCTACTGCCCCTTAGCGCCAGCCTCCGCCACCTCTTTCAGCGATAAAATATCCTGCGCCCGTTGGCGGAGGGCTGCATCGCTGTCCTGAGATCCTGGGTTGGCATTGACGGTGGGGTTGGGGGATCCCGCTGAATCCGCCCCACCACCATTGGTGTCCACTTTGGTGTCTTCGGCGCGGGGCAGGGCGGCCAGCACCCGCCTGGCCTGTTGTTTGGCCAGGGCAAACTTCCCCTCCCGCACGGCTTGCTCGGCCAGCGCCAGGTAGGAGGCGGGCAGGTTGCCCAATCGCCCCTCCACCACCGCCAATTGCCGCCACAGCCGTGGATCCCCGCTTTCCCGCAACATAACTTGGCGCAGCAGGCCGCGTGCCTCCACCGTTTTGTCGGGCACATTTTGTGCTACCAGGATGTCGGCCAGCGCCAGTTGAATCAACGGTTCAACCTTACCAGGTTTCAGGTTGGCCACCGCCTGGCGATAGGCGCCCTCCGCCGCCGCCACCTGGCCATGTTCATACAGCATTTGCCCACGAATTTCCCAGTAATAGGGATCGCGCGGCGATTCCTTAAGCAGGGCATCAATGCCCGCCAGCGCGCCCGGCATATCGTTGCGACGAAACGCCATAATGCTAAGCGCATAGCGTTTTTCGATGCTGTCAGGCTGTTTGGCATACAGCGCGGTCACATCCGTTGGCGGCAGCAGGAAGCCGCGCAGCTTGCCGCGCATACGGGCATAGGCCGCCTGCGTCGCCGCATCCAGCTTTTTGTCGGTATAGGGTGAGGCACCCTCATGCGCGCCGATGGTGGCTATCCGTTCGGGGGTCATCGGGTGGGTGCGGGTATAGGGGTTGCCGCCCGCCAGCCCGCTGCCCTGCTCCTGCGCCTGCAAAATGCGAAAAAATTCCAGCAGGCCATCAGAGCTTGTTTGCAATTTGTCTAGGCTGTTCAGGGCGGCCGCATCGGCCTCAGACTCCTGCCCACGCGAAAAGCGTAAAAAGCTGCGCTCTATCGCATGTTGCCCGCCCAACAAGACGGCGGTTGCCGCCCCGCTGTTGCCACTGGCAAAGCCTGCCGCGGCGGCCAGGGCATAGGTGGCAATCGCGCCCATGCCCGCCTGGTTGGCCACTTGATCCTGCAGGGCTAGGTGGCCGCCCACGATATGCCCCACCTCATGCGCCATCACCCCCATCACTTGGTCGGCATTCTCCGCCCGCATCAGCAGGCCAGCGTGCAGGAACAGCTTTTGCCCATCATAGACAAAGGCGTTCAGGCTGTTGGCGTTGACGATAAACAGTTTCACATTGTTGGGGTTCAGCTGATTCACGGTCAGCAAAGGATCCAGCATGCCGCGCAACAGAGTTTCACTCTCCGCATCCCGCAAAATCGGCAGGGCGCGGGCAGGATGGCTTAGCACCACCATCGCCATCAGGCTTAGCAGCAGTAGGCCAAATCGGTTTATGGTTCGGTTCGGGTAGCAAATTGCGGTCACGTAAGGCCTCCTAAGAAACACTATTTTAACAGCTCAATCCCCATCCCCGCAACCGTCAGCGGGGTTTGATCCGATTGCGCCTGCGCCAGCAGATCTTGCTTGACCAAAATCAGGCCGCGGTCGCGTAGTCCTGCCCGCCATTCCCCAACTTCTTCTGCGCCTGCCAGTACGGGGCAGCCAGGCGGGGGCAGGGCGGTGTCAGCATTGGGTAACAGCAGGCGTGCGGGCAATAGGGCTTTGCGAACCTGGCCACGATGGTGGGTGCGCGCCATCAGCTCCTGCCCGATGTAGCACCCCTTGCTCCAGCTTAGCGCCCCCAGCCCGTCATAGCCATATTCCAGGATGATGCTGCGTTCCGCCTCCAAATCCGTTGCGCCCTCGGGGATGCCCATCCCCAGCTGGTGATAGCGGTAGTCATCGGCATCGGCATCGCTGCATTCGGCGGGGATAGAGGCGGGCAAAGCCTGTTGGCCAGCCAGGCTGATGTGCAGCACGCCGAGGCCTGCATGGCGCGGGTCAACCAGGCACCAGCCGCCAGCGTCATTAATATGACAAGATCCGGGCTGGTTGGGCAGGCCGAAAAGATTGGCCACATCCCCCCCCGTCTCACTCCAGCTAACCTGACAGAAACTGTCGGTTATCAGCGCCAGATCAACCTTACTGCGCAATTTGTACAGGTTTAGCCGTTTTTGGATGGCCGCCGATTGGCTGGCCGCCACCCGTAGATAAAGATTGTCACCGTCACTAAGCAGCAGCATGTCGGCGATAAAGCGCCCCGCAGAATTCAGCAAGGCGGCAAAGCGCCCCGTGTCAGGCGTTACCGTCGCAACATCCTGGGTTACCAGCCCCTGCAAAAAATTGATGCGATCCGCCCCCCCAATTCGCAACAAATGATAGGATGCACGGATATCAGCGGTGTGCAGGGAAACGGTCATGAGATTTTTTGGCACAATCGGAATCAAACGGCAAGTTTTTGCAAAATAAGACTTGCCAGAAGCGTTTTTTTTTGGCACTAGTTACCGTTCTAATGCACGAGGATTGTGATGACCGAGGTAAATACCGCAACCGAACAGGCTGTAACCCAGCCAACCGTAAAGGCCAAAGCCGCAAAGGCTGTGTCTGAAAAGGCTAAAAAAGCGCCAGCGGCCAATACAGCCAAATGGTACGTAATTGATGCCAGCGACCTGATTCTGGGTCGCCTGTCGGCCTATGTTGCCAGCCACCTGTTGAATAAACATAAGGCGGATTACATCCCCTATGGGCTTGAGGGTGACAAATATGTGATTGTCAACGCCGAAAAGGTGAC
>CAISOG010000026.1 GCA_903887035.1 uncultured Holosporaceae bacterium
ATTCCTAAATTAGAACGACTATAGCCTTCAGCATTGATAGGCTTGGCCAGGGCTTAAGCGGGGTAGTCAACCCCGACCAAATACAAGCCCTCTGGCGGAGCGGTGGGGCCAGCCTGATCCCGATCACGGGCGGCCAAAACCGCACCCAGCCATTCTGGCGGATGGCGATGCAACCCTATCTTCACCAGGCTGCCAACCATAATCCGCACCTGATGATGTAGGAAGGATCGGGCTGTTACCCGAAACTGCACCTCCCCCGCCTGAAAATCGCTGTTTGCCGACACCACCTCCACCCTTTCCATGCTGCGCATTGGGGTTTTGGCCTGGCACTTTGCGTCCCGAAAGCTGCTAAAATCCTGCTGCCCCTCCAACAGCTTGGCCGCCTGCTGCATCGCCAGTAGATCCAGCGACTGCCCAAAATGCCAGACCCGCCCGCGATGCAGGGGGCTGATGGCGGGATGGGTGTGAATGCGGTAGCAATATCGCCGCCGAATCGCCGAAAAACGGGCGTGAAAATCATCAGCAACGGGATCAATATTGCGCACACTGACCCCATGCGGATTGACAAAGTGGTTCAACGATGCCCGCAACCTGTAAAGATTTGGGGGCGGATTCAGGGCAAAAGACGGGGGCAAATCGACATGCGCCACCTGACCCAGGGCGTGCACCCCAGAATCGGTACGGCCAGCCCCCACCACCTCAATCGCCTGGCCAAAAACAGCGGCACAGGCATCCTGCAACACCTGCTGCACCGACAAATCCTTCGGCTGAATCTGCCAGCCGTTCAGGCGGCTGCCGTCATATTCAATGGTTAATTTCAGGCGTTTCATCAGGGAACTCTTAAATTTTGCCAGCTCTGGCCAGGCGGTATAGGCGCCAGGCACGCCAGGGATCGGGGCGATGATAGTCCAAACGGCTCAGCTGATCACCATGACTGGCCAGCTGCCGCAACAGCCGTTGGGTCGCCACCAGGCTGAAAAAGGCGGGGCGTTGGGCGCGGGGCAGGGCGCGTAGCAGGGGGGCAGCCTGTTGCAACGCCTGCTCAGCCGTTGTTCGCACGGTGGCCACCGCCGCGCTTAGATCATGCTGATGCGTATTGTCCTGATGACCACCCTGATGGCTGGCACAAAGCGCATCGGCCAGGTTAGCCGCCCCGCATTGTTGCAGCAGTTGCAGCAGGCCAATCGCCAACCCGGCTGGTTGTGCTAAGTCTTGGGCGGCGGCGGGTATGTCAGCGGCAGCATTGTTCAGCTGAGCAGCCAGCAGCAGCAGTTGGGCACGGCCAATCCGCTGCGCCCAATCCTGTAGCCCTGGCCAATTACTGGCGGGCAGATAATCCAACGCCTCGGCCTGCGCGGTTAGCAGGTGATCCAGCAGGGCAGGGGGCAGTTTTGCCCGCGCCGCCACCAGCTCTTGCAAAATCGGATGTTGACCAGCGGCAGGCGATTGCATCGCCGATAACTGCTCCCGCCACCAGGTCAGGCGGATCTGCCCCAACAACGGCTCGGTCACCTGATAGCGGATATTGGCCAGTTCCAGCTGCAAAGCCAGCATGGCGATAAAGCCAGGGCGACATTCATCGCTAACCAGCTGCGCCGCCAAAAACGCCCCACGCGCCCCGCTGTACAGCTGTTGTGCAGAGGCGCTCAAAGGCTTGGATAACAATAGATCCGCTGGGGGGGCAGATGGGCTTTGGGGCATAAACAAACAATCAGGCTGGATAGGGCGGTTTTACTTCATCTTACGCAACTTGCCTATATGCCAATAGCCACCGATAGGGTGTGGGTGTCCAAGTTCAGATAGATGTGAGACGTGATGGTGCGAAGGCGTTGACAGTTTTGGGGCGTTTGCCGCATGATGGCCGCCGTTACCGTTGGGGCCGTAGCTCAGTTGGGAGAGCGCGACATTCGCATTGTCGAGGTCAGGGGTTCGACTCCCCTCGGCTCCACCACCGCTTTTCCCTTGCTTTTTCCACGCTTTTTGTGTGAAGAAGGCTTAGCAAAGGCGGACTGCAATAACGGCTATCTAAACAGTTTATTGACAGAGGGAATTATGAAATCATTAAAAATCACCATGCTGATGGCGGCTTTGCTTGTGATCGCGTTCGTACTCTTCAAAAAAAATATCAAGATTGAAACACCCGCTACGGTATATTTTGGCGGCGATATTCTGACCATGGTGGGTGATCAGCCCCAGTATGTTGAGGCGCTTGCAGTGCGTGATGGCTACATCATTGCCGTCGGCAGCAAAAGTGATGTGGTTAAGGCGGCGGGTGGCCGTTTGCAACAAATTGATCTCGCTGGCAGAACCCTGTTGCCAGGGTTCATTGATGCGCACAGCCACATCCTGAACTACGCCGATTCATTGGCGCAAGGCAACCTGGCACCACAGCCGATTGGCAAGATAACCCGCATCGCAGATCTGGTCGCAGAGATGCAGCGGTTGCAGCGTGAGACAAAGGCGGCGCCTGGCGAATGGCTGATCGGTCAGGGGTACGATCAAGATTTTCTTGCGGAGAAGCGCCACCCGACAGCGGACGATTTGGATGCGGCGTTCCCTGAGAACCCCGTAGTGCTGCTGCATGCCTCAGGCCATATGCTGGTTGCCAACAGTCTGGCGTTGAAGGCCGCCGGTGTTAGTGCTGAGACCAAGGATCCCGTTGGCGGTACATTTATTCGCAAGCCTGGCGGCAGTGAGCCGGCCGGATTGGTGCAGGAAATGGCGATGTACAGCTTTCAAAGTTTTATTAAGGCGCCGCGCAAGCCCGAAGTTGATATTGATCTCCTTAAGCGTGCCATCGACCATTATACCGCCAACGGCTATACCACCGCCGCCGAACACCTATTGATGCCAGAAAAAATGCCGCTGATGGAAAGCGCCGCCGATCAAGGTGTTTTCAAAATCGATCTGGTTGCCGCACCTGCATTCACCATTGCTAAGGAAATCATCGGTACCGGCAAGCTGAAGTGGGGTGAGTATCGCAACGGTCTGAAATATATCGGTATCAAGGTTGCGGTGGACGGTTCGCCACAGGGTAAGACCGCTTTTCTCACAAAGCCCTATCGTACGCCGGTGCCTGGATGCAGCAATGATTGTCACGGCTTCTCTAACATCACGCAGGACGACCTGAACGCGTTGTTCATTCTTGCTTATCGCCATAAAGTGCAGCTTTTTTCGCATTGTAATGGTGATGCAGCGATCGACATGATGATCAAAGCGCACCAATTCGCCGAACAGCAACTGGGTGAGATGAATCCGGATCGCCGCACGGTTATCATTCATTCGCAGATTATGCGTCCTGACCAGCTGGATTCGTACAAAAAGTTTGGTCTGTTGCCAAGTTTCTTCTCTAACCACGTGTTCTATTGGGGCGACGTGCATCTGGCCAATCTCGGCGCCAAACGCGCCGGATTTATCAGCCCGCTTGCCAGTGCCTTTGCGCGTGGCATCAAGGC
>CAISOG010000027.1 GCA_903887035.1 uncultured Holosporaceae bacterium
GCATACCATCACCAGCCTTTGCTGTATCTTCTGGCAGGCGTTTGGCTATAGCATCAAACTGCATAAATAGATGGTGAAGGAATCCAGATGGCATCAAATTCTCAGAAAAGGTGCGACAGGAAATGGCGAAGAACAATAGCGACCATTGACCAAATCCAGTCTATGCCTTAGGGGCTTAACAAAAACTTAAGCCTGATAAGGCGCCTAACGCATCATCCATAACTCGCACCAGCCTACACCATCATTTTTCTTGAATTTGAAAACGCCCCTATAATGACCAGTTTTGTTGATTTCGGTGACTTGGGACAAACCCTTTTGCAGCTTAGCCTGTGTCTGGCAGGGCTACAGCTGTTGGCGGGCAGTCTGTATTGGCAACGCCTAAACAATTTTTTGCCTGAAATTGCTGGGCTAAACGCCATCACTCTTGCCCTGTCGATGGCCAGTCTGATTGCGGCCTATGTCAATGTTGACCTTAGCCTGGTGAATGTCGCCCAAAACACCAACGCCAACGCCCCGTTGCTGTATCGCATCACGGGCGCCTGGGGCAATCATGAGGGATCACTGCTGTTATGGCTGCTGTGGATGGGGTTATATGCGGCGGCGCTGGCATGGCATCCCGCGCAACGATTGGCTCCTAAGCTGACTGGCCGTGCCTTAGCGGTTCTGGGGGGGCTGCAAATCCTGCTTACCGGCTACGCCCTCATTCTTTCAAACCCATTTTGGCGGTTGCCGATTGCGGCTAAGGCTGGCGCTGGCCTAAACCCCTTGCTGCAGGATATTGGCCTGGCCATCCACCCCCCCGTGCTGTACCTTGGCCTGACAGGCCTCTGCATCGCTTTTGCCCTATCGATAGCGGCCTTGTTGGGCAACCATTGCTCTCAGCCCACCGCCGCTGCCATTCCGCCGACAATTCCATCCGACACCCGCGCACAGGAACCAGCCTGGACAAGCCTAGCGCGCCCATGGCTGCTGCTATCCTGGGGATGGTTGACGTTGGGGATCGCGCTGGGCAGTTGGTGGGCATATCGGGAATTGGGCTGGGGCGGCTGGTGGTTTTGGGATCCGGTGGAGAATGCCGCCCTGATTCCCTGGCTGTTTGCCAGCGCCCTGATGCACGCCCTGAATTTGCAACGGCAGCCCGAACAGTCGCAGAATCAGGTGCCGCAGGATGGGATGGGTAATCAGAGTGTGCAGGAAGCTGCATGGGCATCTGCCCCCCATCTTTTGGCGATTTTCACCTTGGGAAGCACGCTGTTGGCGATGTTTTTGGTGCGATCCGGCCTGTTAACCTCTGTCCACGCCTTTGCCTTGGATCCTGCCAGGGGTAGTGTGCTGCTGGCCATTACGGCGATTGTCACCCTGGCCAGCCTTGCTTTGTTTGCGGCGCGCGCACCCGTTGCCGCAACAGCACCCGTGGCGCCCCAAACCTCCTGGCTTTCGCCATCGGCCTGGTTGTTGTTTGGCTATTTAATTTTTGCCTTAACCGCTGTCACCGTGCTGTTGGGAACAGCCTATCCCCTTTTGCATCAGACGGTTACCGATTCCCCCATGGCGGTGGCGGGCGATTTTTATCAGCAGATGGTGGTGCCTCTGCTGTTGTTGCTGCTAGGCGGGGTGGTGGGACTGCCCATCCTAATGCGCCCTGCCCCGCCCTTAGCCCCGAAACGGCTCAGCCGATACCGACTGCCAGCCCTGGCGTTGTTGATCTTGGCCAGCGTGCTGAATCTGTGGATTGGATGGCATTGGATAGCGGGCGGGGTGATTGTTGCCCTTGGGGGACTGGCGATTATCCAAAATTGGGCGCCGATTTGGCGGCCGCAAAGGCGGGTGATGGCTTTGGCACATTTGGCCGCTGGGTTGGCGGCTATCGGCATGGTTGGCGCCAGTTTGTGGCAACAGTCCTATATCGTCAAACTGGCACCTGGCGCCAATATGGTGGTGGGATCCTATCAACTAACCCTGCAACAGTTGCGCGAAATCCCTATCGGCCAAAACGGAGCAAATTACAGCACTTGGCAGGCGGTGGTGGCCATCCGCCCCGCTCATAATCCCAGCAGCCCCCCCATTTTGCTGACCAGCGAAAAACGTCACTATGCGGTTGAGGATATGGTGACCAGCGAGGCGGCGATAAACTATGGCCTCTGGCGCGATTTGTATGTGGTGATTGGCCAACCCGACATTGCGGCGGGCACCCTGAGCATCAAATTTATGATTAACCCCCTAATCGGGTGGCTGTGGGCGGCTGTCGTGCTGGCCACCTTGGCCGCCTGGTTAGGCGCCATCCGCAGCTGGCAATCCCTATAGTCATTCCGCTTTAGAAATCTACAGTGCTGCAAATGTCACGATCTCTGTGATACGGTGCTCATGTACTTCCGTGTACACTTCGCTCCGTTTCTCGACCTCGTAACATTTTCGCAGGCTGTATATTTCTAAATTGGAACAACTATAAAAGCACTCCTAGGTTCTAAAATGAAGTGCAACACCTTAGAGTGCGAGTTGGAAAAACGAGCACAGAAAGGCGTTGCAGATGAGACAGTATCAACAATTAAGCTACGAAGAAAGAGAGATGATGGCTCGGCTAAGGCAATCGGAGTCC